>DATMUN010000137.1:0-5057 GCA_035563895.1 Occallatibacter sp.
CGCGGCCGCGCTCATCGGCCAGCTTGATTACGAACTCTGCCATAGGTCGGGCTGCCCGCCGGCATCACCGGCGTTCCTCTTTCGCCTCTTCAGGGTATCAGTCTCTCTGCCCCATAGACGCAAAGTCTTAGTCAAGCGTTCGGCTGGACTCCCGGGGCTGTAACCAGCCATAAACAAGCGCAGACAGGCTCTAGTACCCGGCAGCCACCAGCCACGCCTCGGTCAGCTCCAGCCCGGCCTTCTTTTCGGCCTCCATGCGATCCCACGCCAGCTTTACCAGCACGTCAGCCTCTACGTTCACCGGAGCGCCCACCGCCAGCGAATGCAGATTCGTCCGCCAGTAGGTCAGCGGCAGAATCGCAATCGTAATCACGTCCTGCTCAATATCGGCGACCGTCAGGCTGATGCCCTCAATCGCCACCGAGCCCTTGGGAACCATCCACTTCCGCGCATTCGCCGGAACCCGCACCTTCAGCGTCCAGTCGGTGGTCTGCTCGTCGAAGCCGGTGCTCGTCCGCGCAATCACCGGGTCCAGCTCCACCAGCTCGCCCGTACCGTCCACGTGCCCCTGCACCACATGCCCGCCCAGCGGACTGCCAGCCGCCGTCGGCAGCTCCAGGTTCACCTTGGAGCCGGGCTTCAGCGCGCCCAGCGAGGTCTTGTCCAGTGTCTCCTGTGCCAGGTCGGCATGGAAGTGAGTCGGGTCCACATCCAGCGCCGTCAGGCACACGCCGCTCACGCCCAGCGAATCGCCCTCGCGCAACTGCGCGGCCAGGCCCGGCGCCTCCACCGTCAACCGCCGCACGCCGCCGCGATCCGTCAGGCTGACCAGCGTCCCCGTCTGCTCAATAATTCCGGTAAACATGATTTGATTCTAAGGGAACAGGGAACAGGGAACAGGGAACAGGGAACAGGGAACAGGGAACAGGGAACAGGGAACAGGGAACAGGGCCCTGCCTGTTTGCAGATCACTGCGTCTTCGGCCACGGGTCGCGCAGCAGCGAGATCACGCCAATGTCATTTCCGTACCGCTCGATCTCGACATCCTGCATTGGAACAAAGTGCGGCATACTCCGGAAGGCCGGCACTGCATCCGACCCCATGATTTGCGGTGCCATGAACACATGCACCCGGTCGACATGCCCCGCAGCCAGCAGCGCTGTGTTCAGCCGCGTGCCTGTCTCCGTCACCAGCGTCAGAATCCCCTCAGCGCCGAGCGTATCCAGCACCTTGCCCAGCGGCACACGCCCCGCTTCGGCTGGCAGCACGTCCACGCGCACACCGCGCTGGCGTAACTCAGCCACACGCGCCTCGTCTGTCGAGACGGTGAAGACCCACAGGTCGCCGTCCGCGCCGCGCACCATCTTAGAGCCGAGCGGCATCCGCAGCGCCGAGTCCAGCACCACGCGCTGCAGCTTGCGGCGCCGCCGCAGCCCGCTGCGGTCGGTCAACTGCGGATCGTCGGCCAGCACAGTGTCCACACCCGTCAGCACAGCGTCGGCCTGCCAGCGCAGCGGCTGCACCGCGGCCCGTGCCGCCTCGCTCGTAATCCAGTAGGGCTCGCGTGCTGCCTGCACTCCCGCAGGCGGCGCAATCCGCCCGTCCAGAGTCATCGCCACCTTCATCAGCACAAAGGGCCGTCCACTCTGGCTCCAGCGAGCAAAGCCCTCGTTCAGGCGCCGCGCCTCATCCTCACAAACCCCGACGGTAGCCGCAAGACTCGCTGCCCGCAGTGCTTCCAGTCCATGCCCAGCTACCTTGGGGTTGGGATCGATGGTCGCCGCCACTACGCGGCCCAGCCCGGCGACAATCAACGCCTCGGTACACGGCCCAGTGCGCCCGGTGTGATTGCACGGCTCCAGCGTGACATACGCCGTGCCGCCCTTTAGCCGATCGCCCGCGCGGGTCTGCGCTTCCTTCAGCGCAACCACCTCGGCATGGTCCTTCAGGTCGTATTCGTGCCAGCCCTCGCCCACCACTTGTCCGGCGCGGTCCAGAATCACGCAGCCGACGGCCGGGTTTGGCGAAGCAACGCCGATGCCGCGCTGCGCCAGCTCCAGCGCGCGCTGCATCCAGTAGCGGTCTCGTTCGAACTGGTCCATCGTGTCGAGCCTCGCAGCCGTCCTATCCCAGCAGCGCGTCTACAAACGCCGCAGGGTCAAACTCCAGCAGATCGCCCATCTGCTCGCCCACTCCCACAAACCGCACCGGCAACTTCAACTCGCGCGCAATCGCCACAGCTATGCCGCCCTTTGCCGTTCCGTCCAGCTTGGTGAGCACAATGCCGGTCACGCCCGCCGCCTGCGTAAACTGCCGCGCCTGCTGCAGGCCATTCTGTCCGGTCGTCGCATCCAGCACCAGCAGAACTTCGTGCGGCGCGCCCGGCACCAGCTTCGCCGCTGTGCGGCGCATCTTTTCGAGCTCGTCCATCAGGCCGCTCTTGGTGTGCAGGCGCCCCGCCGTGTCCACCAGAACCTCGTCGACCTTGCGCGCTTTGGCCGCGCTCGCCGCGTCGTAAAGCACGGCCGCCGGATCGCCGCCCTGCCGCGTCTTGATCATCTCCACGCCAGACCGCGCTGCCCACACCTCAAGCTGCTCAATGGCAGCCGCACGAAAAGTATCCGCCGCGCACAGCAGCACAGAGCGATTCTGGTCGCGCAGCCACGCCGCAAGCTTGCCGCTCGTGGTTGTTTTGCCAGTGCCGTTCACGCCGACGAGAAAGGTCACCCGCGGCGGTTCCGCTGGGATTGCCTGCTGCGTTATTGGCGCTTCAAGAATGGCGAGCAGCTGTTCCTTCAACAACTGCTTCAGCTCAGCTCCGCCGTCGATGGCCTGCCGTTTCGCGCGTTCGCGCAGCGCATCCAGAATCTCCGTCGTCGTCTGTACGCCGATGTCGCTCGTCAGCAGCGCCGCCTCGAGGTCTTCGAGCGCCGACTCGTCCACCTCGCGCGTCATCGCCACCAGGTCGTTGATGCGCGTGGAGAACGACTCGCGTGTGCGCGTCACGGCATCGCGCATGCGGCTGAAGAAGCCCTGCTTCTCCTCCGGCTCCGCGGCGGGTTTTGCCTCGTTATTCTTCTTTCCGAAAAACGAAATCATCGTCCAGCAATCCTGTCTTTGAGTCTAAATGCCAAAGCCGCATTGCCCGTTCCGAGGCACATCCACGCTGCCAGAGAATTCACTTGCGCGCAGCTTGCAAACTCGGGAACAATCGATGACGAGCAGGCTTCCCCAAGCCTCACGAATGATCTGCCGGAGGTTCCCTATGGACAAGGTTCGTGTCCTTGTAGGTACGCGCAAGGGCGCTTTCATCCTCACGTCCGACGCTGCGCGCGAGCGCTGGCAGGTGAGCGGCCCGCACTTCGCCGGATGGGAGATGTACCACGTCAAAGGCTCCCCGGTCGATCCCGACCGCATCTATGCCTCACAGACCTCCGGCTGGTTTGGCCAGGTCCTCCAGTGCTCCACCGACGGCGGCCAGACATGGTTCCAGCCCGGCGCGTCGCCCGACGAAAAGTCGGCCTTTCCACCGACGACTGCCAGCAACAGGTTCGTCTACGACACATCCGAAACCAGCGGCAAGCCCCTCACCACGCACCAGTGGTACGACGGCACGCAGCACCCGTGGGAGTTCAAGCGCGTCTGGCACCTCGAACCCTCGCCCGGCGATGTCAACACCGTCTATGCCGGAGTCGAAGACGCGGCGCTCTTTCGCTCGACAGACGGAGGTGTGAGCTGGCATGAACTCGCCGGACTTCGCGGCCACGGCACCGGACCGCAGTGGCAACCGGGCGCGGGCGGCATGTGTCTGCACACCATCATCATCGACCCCACCAACCCCGAGCGCATCTACATCGCCATCTCGGCCGCGGGCGCTTTCCGCACCGACGATGGCGGCCAGAACTGGAAGCCGATCAACAAGGGTCTCGTGTCGAACTTCATGCCCAACCCCACGGGCGAAGTCGGCCACTGCGTGCACCACATCGCCCTGCATCCCTCGCGTCCTGACGTGCTCTTCATGCAGAAACACTGGGACGTGATGCGCTCTGACAACGCCGGCGATCAGTGGACCGAGGTCAGCGGCAACCTGCCCACAGATTTCGGCTTCGTTATCGATGTGCATGCGCACGAGCCTGAGACGCTCTACGTCGTGCCCATCAAGAGCGACTCTGAGCACTTCCCGCTCGACGGCCAGCTCAAGGTCTATCGCAGCCGCAGCGGCGGCAACGAGTGGGAGCCGCTGACCAAGGGCCTGCCGCAGCAGAACTGCTATGTGAACGTGTTGCGCGACGCTATGGCCGTCGACCGGCTCGACGACTGCGGAATCTACTTCGGCACCACCGGCGGCCAGGTCTACGTCTCATCCAACAGCGGCGACTCATGGCGACCCATCGTCGAGAATCTGCCCGCCGTTCTCTCCGTCGAGGTGCAGACGATCTCGTGATCCGCGTTCAGATTCCGTATCATCTGCGAACGCTGGCGCGCGTCGAGGGGGAAGTAACGCTGGAGGTCCCAGCGCCGGTAACGGTGCGCAGTGTGCTCGATGCGATGGAAGCGCACTACCCCATGCTGCAGGGAACCATCCGTGATCACGTCACGCGCGAGCGTCGTCCGTTTCTGCGCTTCTTTGCCTGTGGAGAGGATCTCTCGCACGATTCGCCAGACGCGCCCTTGCCTGATGCGATTGCCGATGGGCGTGAGCCTCTGCTGATCGTTGGCGCGATCGCCGGAGGCTAGGCGGGGAAGTCTAGATTTCGTCCTTGCCGGGCCGCAGCATCAGCTCGCGAATCGCCTCTCGTGGGTCTTTCCCTTCGTCGAGAATCCGCTCCATCTGCTCCGTGATCGGCATCTCAATGCCGTGCTTGCGCGCAAGGCCCAGCGCCGCGCGTGTGGTGCGTACGCCTTCTGCAACCTTGCCGCCAAGACCCTCAAGAATCTCCGGCAGTTTGCGCCCCTGCCCGAGCGCCTGACCAACCGTGCGGTTGCGCGAGAGCGAACCCGTGCAGGTCAGCACCAGGTCGCCCACGCCGGAAAGTCCGGCGAGCGTTTCGCGCCGG
>DATMUN010000138.1:0-3048 GCA_035563895.1 Occallatibacter sp.
GGCAAGATCAAGGTCTTCCGCGGCGTTGGCGCGGACGGAAAACCGCAGCTTGCCGGAGTCTACGCCGAAGGACTGCATCAGCCGTTCGGCATCGCCTTCTACCCGGCCGGTCCCAATCCGCAATGGATCTATGTCAGCGACACCGACGCCATTGTTCGCTTCCCCTACAAGAGTGGCGACGTGAAGGCTACCACCGCCTTCGAGCAAATTGCCAACCTGCCGGGTGGAGGGCGATTGCGCGGAGGCGGCCACTGGACCCGTGACGTGGTCTTCTCGCTCGATGGGAAGCGGCTGTTTGCCTCGGTCGGCTCGCACTCGAACGTAGACGACATTGATACCCACCCAGAAGAATTCCATCGCGCGGACGTGCTGGAGTTCACGCCGGATGGACACTTCGTCAAAGTCTTCGCCTGGGGGCTGCGCAACTGCGTGGGCGAGGCGATCCATCCCACGACAGGCGAGCTCTGGTGCTCCACCAACGAACGCGACGGCCTAGGCAACAATCTCGTGCCCGATTACATTACACACGTGCAGGAAGGCGGCTTCTACGGCTGGCCGTGGTGGTACATGGGCGGCAAGCAGGACCCGCGTCACGTGGGCAAGCATCCCGAACTGCAATCCAAGGTGCTCACGCCCGACATCATCCTCAACCCTCACTTCGCCTCGCTGGAGATGATGTTCTACACCGGCTCCCAGTTCCCCGCCGAGTTTAAAGGCGATGGCTTTGCCGCCGAGCACGGCAGCTGGAACCGCGAGCATCGCGCGGGTTACGAGGTCGTTCGCCTGCCGATGAAGAATGGCCACGCCACGGGCGAGTACGAGGACTTCCTCACCGGCTTTGTGCTGCCAGACGGTAAGGTGTGGGGCCGCCCGGTGGGCGTGGCGCAGGCAGCCGATGGTTCGCTCTTCGTCTCAGACGACGGCTCGCGCTCGATCTGGCACATCACCTACACGGGAAAATAGCAGCGGCTGGGGCTCACTTCTCGAGCCCCAATGCCCTCACCGTCTCAGGATCGACGACAGACTTACCGTCCTTGTCCTTCACGGCAACGCCGAAGCCGTTGTGATAGTCCCACATCGCCCAGCCGATGCCATCGGCCTCGAGCGCGGAGCGCACGTCGTGCAGCCAGGCGAGCCGCGAGGACACTGGAGCCACCTCTCGGTACACGCCGAATTCGTTGCAGATGAGCGGCACATTGTTGACTTTGCCCCATGCCGCGGCCTCGTCGATCAGCAGGCGAATTCGACGCGCGTCCCAGTGGTCAAGCCAGTAGCTCTCGAAGCGGAATCGATCTGCAGGATCGGGTACCTGCTGCACCAGTGCCTGCATCGATTCGTCTGTGGCCGGGTACGGAATGCCGTGCTCATAGCGCCACCACGGCAGGCCCCATGTCGCACCCTGGTGAGTGAACTCATGCGGATCGTAGAAGTGGAAGGTGTAGATGACGTTGCCGTCCGCGAGCGGATGCTGCGTGAGCAGGTCGACGATGTCGGAGTAGTTTGGGCCTGTGGCGATGAGCGTATGGTGCGGTGCGGCCTCGCGGATGGCCGCTGCGAGCCTGGCCTGGATGCCGGCCCAGCGATACGGATCGCTGACCTCAGGCTCGTTCATGATCTCGAAGAAGAGACGTTCCGGGTTGCGATTGGAGTAATGCGCGGCCAAGTGCCGCCACAGAATCTCCATGCGCTCGACGCCGTCGCTGCTGGAGCGAACGGACTGCTTGAATGCTCCTTCGGGGTGCAGGTCGATCGTGACCGCCATGCCGTCAGCGAGGATGGTATCGACGGCACGATCGAGACGCGCCATGAATTCGTCATTCAGTCCGTCGCGGCCCACGGGGGTCTTTTCGAGCGGAACCGCATCGATGCTGACGCGCACATTGTCAAAGCCAAGCCGTGCCATGGTGGCGATATCTTCGGCCGTCGTTTCGTGGTCGGTGTATTGCGCCGAGTAGTCCTCAGGATGCTGCGCGAACCAGATGGAGGCGTTGATGCCATGGCGCAGATGCTGCGCGCGCACAAACGCTGTGTGTACGTCTACTGCGCGATCCTGCGCGGCCAGCGGCACTGCTATCAATGCCGCGAGACACCAGCACGGAATGCCAAGACGCATGAAGAGACTCCTGGAAGCGGAAATAAAGGCCGAAGCGACCATAGCACACGCGGCAGGGAGCCATTGTGATTGCCACAACAAACAGAAGCGGCTCCCGGGGGGAGCCGCCTGATCATGCGTAACTTTGCCGCTTACTTGCTGCCGATGGAGCTATCCAGCATCGCTTCGTTAAACGTGGCGCGCAAATACTTGTGCGGATTGACAGGCACGTTGCCCACGCGCACTTCGTAGTGGAGATGCGGCCCGGTGGCGCGGCCCGTCATGCCCACGTAGCCGATTACTTCGCCGCGTGTCACATGTTGCCCCGGAACCACCGCAATCGACGACAGGTGCCCGTAGACGGTCTCGAGGTTGTGCCCGTGGTTCAGCACCACCTGGCGTCCGTAGCCGGCGCCCATGTTGGAGCCGGTCACTTCGCCGTCACCGGCGGCGCGGACGGGCGTGCCCATCGGCGCATCGATATCGATGCCGGAGTGGAATGCGCCTTCACCGTTGATCGGATCCTCGCGCTGGCCAAAGCTTGATCCAAGGCGGCCCTGCACAGGCCACAGCGACGGGGCATCGGCGAACTGCGTCCAGTCGCCTGCAAAGTTTGGCGTCAGCCCGCCCTCAAGAGCGCGCGTAACGCGGCCGCTCATGGCCTGCGCACGCAGCGCATAGAACTGATCGACGGACATCTTCAGATTTTGCGCGTTCACGTCGTCGGTTTCGGCCAGGCTCTGCGGAGCGTCCGTCTTGGCGGCTACGGCTGCGGGATGCGCGGCGTTCAGCTTGTTCTGGCGCAGGCCGTAGAGCGTGGTCACTTCGCTGGCCAGCGCGCCCAGCGACGCCACCTGCACGTCGCGGTCATGCGCAATCTTGGCCATCTGCTGGTAGTTCTTGCGGAGCGTCTCGCGATCCTGCCGGACCTGGTTGAAGCTCTCCGTCTTAAGCAG
>DATMUN010000139.1:0-4281 GCA_035563895.1 Occallatibacter sp.
CCAAGGGGTTGATTGCCAAGGCAATCGGCGAGAGCGGCGCAGCATTTCCGAGCGCAATGAACCTCGGCGGCGAGACGGTTGCCGACCGCGCCAAGACAGACGAAGAGTGGATGAACGCCAACGGCGCAAAGTCCATCAAGGAACTGCGCGCCATGTCCACGGATCAGGTCCTTCAGGCCGCGGCGAAGAAAGGCCCCACGGGCTTCGCGCCGGATATCGACGGCAAGTTCCTCACCGAGCCGGTTGCGGACACGTATGCCGCGGGCAAGCAGGCGCATGTTCCGCTGCTGGCGGGCTGGAACGCGGATGAAGGCAACTTCTTCGTGATGCGCGGCATGACAGCAGCACAGTGGAACGGAATGGCCAAGGGGATGTTCACTGATCGCGCCGACGAATTCCTCAAGCTCTATCCGGGCGACACAGACGCGCAGGCCTATCGTTCGGCCATCGACTACGGTAGCGACTCGTTCATCGCATTCGGGACATGGAAGTGGCTGGAAGCGCACCGCAAGACCGGAAACGCGCCCGTCTATCGCTACCACTTTGAATTGGCCGCGACACCCAGCAAGTTCCATCCCGGAACATTTGCCTTCCACTCCGATGACATCGAGTACGTGTTCGGCGCGCTCGACACGCGTCCCGGGTGGGCTGTTCGCCCCGAGGATCGCAAGCTGAGCGACGAGATGATGGGCTATTGGACCAACTTTGCGCGGACGGGCGATCCGAACGGTGCCGGCCTGCCAACCTGGCCCAAGTACGGCTCAAGCGATGAGCTGATTCACCTGAACTCGACCATCACCGCTGGCCCGGATACAACCCGTCCGCGCTATGAATTCCTGTTGAAGGGGATCCCAGCGTTTCACTTCTAGTCAGGGGCGAAGCTTGGGACGAGCCATCTACCCAGCACAAACAACTACGGCTCCCTCTCGAGGGAGCCGTAGTTGTTTATACGCGTAGTTGCCGGTTACTTGGCGGTGGGGGTCAACCCCGGAACGAGCGGAGCAGAGCTGACATTTCCAGCTGCCGCTTCGTTGAGGTTGATGCCGTAGTGTTGCAAGGTTGTCGCCAACACCTGATAGAGCAGTGCGCGATCCTTGGCATAGGTCAGGTTGGCAGTGATCAGGCTATTCTCGGCAATCGCCAAACTGCGCTCCTGCGTCAGGACGTTGGCCGTTGTCGAGGCCCCGAGCTGAAGCTTCTTCTGCTCTGAATCGAGGCTCTGCTTGGCGTAGTCGCGCGAAGCGATCGCCGCCTGCACCTGGGCACGGTCGTTGGTGAGTGCGTACTGCTGCGCCACCACCTGCATCTTGATCTGCGTGTAAAGCTGCTCGAGATGCATCTCGGCCTGGCGATACTCAAGCAGAGAGCGTGCCTGATCGGCCTGCGCAGGACGATTGCGCAGGTTCACCGTGAACTTGAAGCCAACACCCTTGTCGGGCGAGCTGCCGTCCACCAAGTTGCCCAGCACGTCGGTATATCCCGAACTCGTTGTCGCAGCGCAGGAACTGGTCCCGAATGTGCAGTTCGTGTTCGGGGCACCGCCCACGCCGCTTGCCCCGTAGAACGCGTACACATCGAGCGAGGGCAATAAGGCATTCTTTGCGCCACGCAGCGTGATCTCGTCCTTCTTGATCGAGAGCACTGCCTGCTCAAGTTCCGGACGGTTCTTGAACGCGACCTGTGCAAGCTCATCCGGTGTCTGCTTCTCTTCGTCGAGCTGATCGAGGCTTACGCGGTCTGTCGGGATAATGGGCGCAGCCACCAGAGCAGGGTCGTTCAGGTTGCGGGCGATCGCCTGCTTGAGAACGAGCTGCTGATAAGTCAGGTTGCTCTGCGAGCTGATCAGCGACTGCTTGTCTGTAGCGACCGTAGCGTCGGCATTCACCACATCGAGAGGCGCCATGGTGCCGATCTCGAGTTGCTTCTTTGTGTCGTTGTCCACGCGCGTGCTCTGTTCAAGAGCGCGCTCCTTGGCTTGAACGTCTTCGTATGCGCTCACAACCACCCAGTAGATGTTCTCCACCTGGTTCACAGTGGAGAGGATCTGCTGACGGAACGTCGAGTCCGTGATGCGGCGGTTCAGATTTGCTTCATACATGAAGCGATTGTTGACCCAGATGCCTGCGCCCTGCAGCAGGTGCTGAGTCACCGTCGCCTTGAAGTTTGCGGTGAGCTCAGGGCTGTAGGAGCTGTATCCGGTCGAGGTCACGCGGCTGTTATTCCAAGCCAGGTCCAGCGAAGTGCCCGGCGCGAAACCCTGCGCATACGTAAAGTCGTAGGCGTCGGTGTTTGTGAAAGAGCGCGGCTGGAAGGGGCTGGTCTGCGGCGACTTTGCCCGTTCGAGTTGGATAGTGCCGGTGACCTGCGGATCGCGGCTTTCCGGGGTTGGGCCAGCGCCGTCCGTGCTCAGCACGATGCCTGAGCTGCCGGTGGCAGCGCCGCTCACAGTGCCGGGTGCGCCGCTTGAGCTCAGTGTCTGCGAGGTGCCGCCGAGCGTGTTCTGCAACACGGATGCGCCAACACCGCGCAGGCTGGAGCCAGACTTCGCGCGAAGAATGTCGGTATCGGCAATGTCGAGGTAATAGCGGGCAATGGCAATGTCGTAGTTGTTCTCAAGCGCCAGTGCGATTGCATCCGACAAGCTGAGGTAGATCTTGCCGTCCTTGACAAGGTCTTTCAGGCGCACGGAGTTGTTGAAGTCCGCGGTGGAGACCGTAGTGGGCCTGTACGCATTGATCGGGTTTCCGATCATCGGCCCGAAAGGCTTGGAAAAGTCCCTGCCGGACTGGCGCAGACCGAGAGGCTCGGTTTGCATCGGTGCGGGAGCCGCCGGCAGTTCGCTGGCTGCTTTATTTACGGTCTGCGTCGGCGCTTGCTGCGCCCAGCCTCCGGGCAGGCAGGCTGTCAATGTCAATATCGTTGCGGCTGCTGCCTGCAGCCGAGTCCCCGCGTGCCGTCGCCCCCGGCGAGCCGTCTCATCCTGGTGGTCAAACACACGATCTCCATTCCAATGCATGATTTCTCTCCACGAGTCGCTTGGCATGTGGGGTGCCATTATTCAAAGACGCCCAGGGACAGCCCCCGGACTCACACTTGTCGTCTGCAACAGGGAACTGCCTGCCGCATTTCGCCGTGTCTTTCTCGCAATACGCAGGCGCTTAGGAATTCGTTCCGTGAAGACCCGCTTGTTTGATGCGCAGAAAGATGCCCCGGCTGTGAAAAGCTGAGTATATCTCAGCGCAAGGGCTGACTTTACAGTTGGTTTCGGTCAGTTAACCTGTTATCCAGGCTGGTTCCTATGGTGACTCACGATCTACAACCACGCGCGATGCAGGATTGGAAGATCGTATTGACTTACGACGGTAGCGATTTCCGAGGCTGGCAGGTGCAGCCCGGGTTGCCGACCATTCAGGGTGAGTTGCAGAGCGCGCTTGGCCGCATCACAGGCGAGACGCCGCTGCCGCAAGGGTCCGGGAGGACTGACGCGGGAGTACACGCCCTGAGGCAGGTTGCTAGCTTTGCTCTGGCCGCGCCGATTCCTCGCGAAAATCTGCTGCGCGCACTCAATCGCACTTTGCCGCCTGCAATTCGCGTTCTCGAAGCATCAGTTATGCCGCGTGGATTCCACGCCCGCCACGATGCGGTGGCGAAGACCTACGAGTACCGCATTCTGCCGGGAGCGGCTGATCGTTGTCCGCCGTTTCTGGCCCGCTATGTGTACGCGTGTCCGTGGAAGCTGGACTATGCTGCGCTGGTTGCCGCGGCTGCGCAGTTTGTCGGCGAGCACGATTTTGCAAGTTTCGCAGCGTCCGATCCAGACCTGGCCACTCGCGAAACTGATGAGTCCGAGCCCCAATCCACCGTGCGTACAGTCTTCTCGTCGGCATGGGAAGAGCACCGGACAACTGAAGACACCCAGCTGGTCTATCGCGTGCGCGGAAATGGCTTCCTGCATCACATGGTTCGGAATCTTGTGGGCACAATGGTCGAGATCGGGCGCGGCTTCTGGAAGCCGGAGGCCGTTACAGAGATTCTTGCAGCGCGCGTCCGGTCTGCGGCGGGCCCAACGGCTCCGGCGCGTGGACTCTTTCTTCATTCGGTAGAGTACGATAGCAACAATCAGTGACCCTCAACTGAGATCAACGCATGCCCATCTTCTCTCGGAAAACAGCATTCAATCGCGTCACATCTCTGGCCTCGCAGCGTCAGGTGCACACCGCATTCTCATGGATGCACAACAATCCGCAGACCATCATGGATTGGCAGGCGAGGTTGGTAGCC
>DATMUN010000140.1:0-2699 GCA_035563895.1 Occallatibacter sp.
GGACGAGGACGTCGCGCGCGGGCAGCTCGGGGTGGTCGAGGCGCGAGAGCATGGTGGCCATGGCGGCGGCACCGATGCCGGCGCAGTCCTGATGGACGGTGGTGAGGGGCACGGGGAGCAGGCTGGCGTATTTCACGTCGTCGATGCCGACGATGCGGATCTCGTCGGGGATGCGGACACCGAGCGAGAGGAGGGACTGCATGAGGTGGGCGGCGGTGAGGTCGTTGGCGCAGACGATGGCCTCGGGGCGGTCGCGGTCGAGCATCTGGCGAACGAAGGCGGCATCTTCAGCGCTGCCGCGCCAAACGGGATCGTGCGTGGGGGTGCAGCTGTGCGCGCGGAGGGCCTGAAAGAAGCCGGCGATGCGGGCGTCGACGGTGTTAGCGGAGAAGTCTACGACGAGGAAGCTGATGCGGCGCACGCCGAGCGAGAGCAGATGCGCGGTGGCGACGTAGCCGGCGCGGTGGTTGTCGATGCCGACGAGGTCGTGCGATGAGCGCTCGGGGTAGGGTGCGTAGCAGCGGTCGAGCAGAACGATGGGGATTTCGGCGCGCTCGAGAGTGCGAGCGATGCGGCGGTTGACCTGGTCCTTCTCGGGAATGAGCTCGAGCGGGGCGAAGAAGATGCCGGCGACCTTCTGCGCGATGAAGGAGTCGACGAGCTGCTCGGCCTCGCGGGCGGCCTCGCGGACGGTAGTGGCGGTGTTGCCCCAGAGGAGCGTGTCTGGCCGGGCGAAGTGGGTGAGCATCATGCCGCGGCAGATGGGCTCGAAGATCTCGGTAAGCCCGAGCTCGGGGATGAGCAGGCCGAAGGTGCGGCCGGGAACGGGCGACGCGCCCTGGACGTGGGTTCCGGCGCCGGGACGGCGGGTGACGTAGCCAAGGCGCTGCAACTCAAGCACGGCTTTGGCGACGGTGATGCGCGATGCGGAAAAGAGATTGCCGAGCTCAGCCTCGGAGGGCAGGCGGTCTCCAGGCTTGAGCTGGCCGGACTGGATGGCGGAGAGCAGATGATCGAAGACGCGGCGGTGCTTGGCGACGGTCTGACCGGGGGCAAGTGCGGGGGGAGGCGCGAGAGTGCCGGAGGATCGACGGGAACGGGTCATGGCTGATCACTGGGCGTACGGCACGAGAGACGAACCGGAGCGCCGGAGTTTGTCAATCCATTCAATCGCACCGGGCGGGGGTTGGACAAGGCATTGGGTGCAGCGGGCGTGATAAAAGAGTGCGTGGATTGAGGAGGAGTGGATGAGTGTGCTGAAGACTTCGCGGGAGATTCCGGCGCGGGTCGAACAGGTGTTTACGGCGATCAGTGATGCGGAGCGGCTGGCGCAGTGGTGGGGGCCAGCGGGATTTACGAATACCTTTAGCGTGTGTGAATTCGTGCAGGATGGGCGCTGGGAGCTCACAATGCGTGGGCCGGATGGGAAGGACTATCCGAACCAGAGCCGCTTTGCGGAGATTGACGCGCTGCGGAAGGTTGTCATTGATCACATTTCTGCGCCGCAGTTTCAACTGACGATCACGCTGACGGAGACGACGGCGGGAACGCTGGTGGAATGGGAGCAGGCGTTTGAGAGCGAGGAAGTGGCGCGGAAGATTGCGCAGTTCGTGGGTCCGGCGAATGAGCAGAATCTGGATCGGCTGACGGCTGAGGCATTGCGGGGTAACTGAGGCGCAATCCAGCTGCAAAAGCGCTTCGGCGATTGGTCGCGAGCGGCGCGTGTCACGAATCGGGCTTTCGTGCTACTCTGAATCTTCCCCGAGATGTCAATTCATTACCTGGAGTGACCGTGGGTGTTCTCAGCAGAATTGGGGTTGCACTCGATTCTGATCTCCTCAAGCGCTTCGACGATTTCATCTCCCGGCTGGGTTATACCAACCGGTCTGAAGCATTCCGTGATCTGATTCGGGATCGCCTGGTGGCCGAGCGGACGGCCAGCCCTGGCGCGACCGTAGTAGGCACTGTCACCCTCATCTACGACCATCATGCTCACGGCGTTACTGAGAAGCTGACCGAACTGCAGCATGCCCACCATGCGCTTGTGGTCTCGACCAGTCATGCACACCTGGACCATGATTCGTGCCTTGAGGTCCTTATCGTCCACGGGAAATCGGGGCAGGTTGAGGAGTTCGCGGGACGCCTGATTGGCTTGAAGGGCGTGCAGCACGGCCGCCTCGTGACGACGGTTGCGCAGTCAACGCCAAAGAGTTCGCGCCGCAAACACGGGAAGCCTAACGCTCACAAACACTGAGGCCCACGGTTGATCTCGATGAGGATTTCTCACGGCGATGCGTAACACGTTTTTATTATTCGTAGCACGACTGATGCTTTTTACCGCTTTGGCAACGACTTTGACTGAAGCCGCGCGTGGGTTTGCGCAGGCGGGGCGTGCGGATGCGGCGTCTGGAGAGACTGCGCCGACGGCAACTGCAGATCGGCTCCCTTCGGCTCAGCTATCGGGCACTGTCGTTGACACTTCCGGAGCGTTGATCGCGGAGGCTGCGGTGCAGGTACGAAGCGCGGATGGCGCGGTTCAACGAACGGCGCTGTCGAACACACACGGTTACTTCGTTTTATCGGGACTTGCAGCGGGGAGTTATCGACTCGTCGTCTCCTGCGCCGGCTTTGAAACCAAGACAATGCTCATCACGATTGGGAGCACCGAGTCTGCGGCTCCGCTGCGAATCACTCTTGGC
>DATMUN010000141.1:0-2518 GCA_035563895.1 Occallatibacter sp.
TCCCGTATGCGAAATAGCCGCGTCGAAGTCGCCACCCACACCGATCCATCCCGGTCCGCGTACAACGTCTCAAACTGCGCATCCTCCCCGCTCGGCAGAGACACAATCGAAACCGGGCTCTTGCTCAGCCGCATCACTCCCGCCTGCGTTCCCAGCCAGATGTCTCCCTCGCGATCCTCCAGAATCGCGCGCACCGTCTTGCCCGGCAGGTTCGGTTCTGTCGCGTGCCCCAGCTTCCCATCGCGCAACACATACAGCCCCTGCCCAACGGTCCCGATCCACAGCTCTCCGCGCCCCCGGCTGCAAACCACGTTCACCGGCGCCTGCAGCGGCGCAGCCTCTTCCACGCTCCCGCCCCGCAGCAGCCGGTACATCCCCGAGAGCATCCCAATCCACAACGTCTCGTCCGCGCCCACATCCATCGCCAGAATCAGCGGTGTCTGCTGCCTGCTCGGCAGCCCGAGCTCGCGCACAAACCTCCCGCCGTCGAACTCGTAAAGCCGTGTGCCGCCCACCCACACGCGGCCCCCTCGGTCCTGCACAATCGACCGCACAAAAATCGCCGGAATCGCCGGCGTGTCATCCACGCGAACCAGCTGCCTTCCCTCCAGCCGGAACAGCCCTTGATCCGCGCCAACCCACAACGTCCCGCCCGCGTCTTCAAAGATCGCCCGGACCACCTGGTTGTTCAGCTTCCCCGCCGTCGCAAACCGCTCAAAGCGATGCATCCGGTAGCGGATCAGGCCACCGCCCTCCGTGCCGATCCACAGGCTGCCGTCTCTCCCCGTCAGCAGGCAGTTGATCCCGTGCTCCAGCACCTCCGGAGCCGTATCCCGCCCATACTCTTCAAAGCGCATTCCATCGAACCGCAGCAGACCGCCCTTCGTGCCGATCCAAAGGCTGCCATCCGGCGTCTGCGCAAAAGCCTGTACCGTCTGGTCCGGCAGCCCGTCCTGCGATCCCCACACGCGCCGCGAGTAGCCATCCAGCTTCAGATCCTGCGCACGCCCCGCGCCCACCGCCAGCGCCACACCAAGCAGCAAAAAGCAGGCCATCCGCACCCCGCGCCGGCCACACGCAGCACGCATCGCCCCAGTCTCCTCATACCTGTAAGCCGCCCCCCGCATCGCCCTCCCAGAATCGCGCCAGATTCAACCCTCAAGTCTAGCCGCCCCTCACCACAACCCCAGCCACCCCGCAGCCGCTTTTCACACAGCACCCCAGCGCGAGCATGGGTGCCCCATTCTTCGCGAAGCGAAGGGTGGGAAAGCAAGCCCCCACCCAGCCACGACAAAAACCGTGCACTGTGCACTGTCCACCGTCACTACCCCGTGACGCAGCTCACTGCCAACCGTACCGCGCCGTAGGATAAAGAGTGTGTGGTCTCTCTGGCCCTCGGCACGCTCCCGAGGGCTCTCTAACCCCGGAAAGTGAGTGCTTATGTCTGTGTCCGCCGAACGTGTCTCTTTCGTCGACTTCCAGGCCACCTGGGCCGATCTGGATCTCCCCATCCATGCGCGCGAGGTCCTCGCCGCCGCCCCGCTCGTCCAGACCCCGGAGAACCGCAGCCAGCTCCTCGACTGGGCTCTCGGCCGTCCCACCGGCACCACCGACTGGCGTCTCGGCAACCGTATCGACCACGGTGTCTACGAGGCCATCTTCCAGGCCAAAGGCCTAGGCCGCATCGTGGAGGCTGTCATCACCAAGGCCCGCAACGGCCTCGCCATCAACTTCCCTGACCCCGCCATGCGCCGCCGCGACCCCGACGCTATGGTCATCGGCGACAACCTGCCCACTGACAAGCCGCGCTATGCCGAGCGCTTCGGCGAGCCCTTCGACAAGACCCGGCAGGCCACCTTCGACTGGCTCAAGACCCAGGAGCTCGTCGCCATGCCGTTCTACGCCGGCCCCGACGGCCTCCAATACGGTTCGCTGCTCATAGTCCCCCGTCAGGCCGCGTTCTTCGCCGCCGCCCTTGCTGACCTCCAGGGCATGATCCCCCGCAGCAAGGTCCCGTCCGACTTCACCATCACCGGCGGCGTCCTCTTCGTCGCCCCGCCCTTCCGCCACACCCATTTCAGCGGCCGCCAGGTCGTCGTGCACGACCGCACCGCCACCCATCAGGAAGTCTTCGCCTACAACCTTTACCCCGGCCCCAGCGCCAAAAAGGGCGTCTACTCCATGCTCCTCGACCTCGGCGAGCGCGAGGGCTGGACCACCAACCACTGCGCCGCCGTCGCCGTCGTCACGCCCTACGAAAACCAGCTCGTCATCATGCACGAAGGCGCCTCCGGCGGCGGCAAAAGCGAGATGACCGAGCACATCCACCGCATGGAAGACGGCCGCCTCCTCATCGGCGAAAACATCATCACCCACGAGCAGCGTACCCTCAACCTCCCCGAGGCCTGCCACCTGCGTCCCATCGCGGACGACATGGCCTGCGCGCATCCCAGCTACCAGGGCCGCAGCGGGCGCCTCACCATCGCGGATGCTGAAGACGCATGGTTTGTTCGCGTGG
>DATMUN010000142.1:0-3505 GCA_035563895.1 Occallatibacter sp.
AAGCCGCTGCCCCCAGGGCTGCAGCAGCACCGCGTGCACTACGTCAGGGAGGGGGATCGCTGGAGATCGACTGGTCCCAAATCGTCCGTCGTTGCATGGACGGTGATTCCGGCGCGTGGGCAGAGCTGGTGCGCGCCCATCATCGCCGTGTCTACGGGCTCTGCTACCGCTTTACCGGCAACGGGGCAGACGCCGAGGATCTAACCCAGGACGTATTCCTCAAGATTTACTCGAACCTGGCCGCCTTTGACCTTTCCCGCGGCAGCCTGCAGGTCTGGATTACAACCATGACCCGCAACCTGCTGGTGGACAACTTCCGCCGCACGCGAAACCAGCGGGCCACGGATTCGCTGGATCAGGGCTGGGACGAGGCTGACGAGCTGCGGCCGATCGATCGGCTGACAGCATCCGGGCCGACGCCCCACGAGCTGGCGGCACAGAAAGAACTGGCAAAGATGGTGCAGGATGCTCTGGCGGAGGTATCCCCGGAGCTGCGAGAAGCCGTCATTCTAAGAGACTTGCAAGATCTGGATTACAAGGAGATCGCCCAGGTGCTGGGCATACCCGAAGGTACTGTGAAGTCCCGTATCAGCAGGGGCCGCGCGGAACTTGCGCGCCTGCTGGAACGTAATCCACGGGAGGTGATGTAAGCCATGGCAGACCGCGTACACATTCCGAATTCTCCAGCCTGCGGACAGTGGGAGACCCTGCTGGCCGACGCGTTGGACGGGCTGCTGAAACCCGAGGACGAAGCCATTTTCTCGCAGCACATGGCGGGCTGCGCGGCCTGCACGGCGCTGTTTGAAGAAGCGCGCCGCGGGCGGGAGTGGCTGGAGTTCCTCGCACCGGAGCCCGAGGTTCCCGCGGACCTTCTGGATAAGCTGCTGGCCACGACGGGGCCCGGGCAGGTTGAGGGCTACGGCCTGGCCTCCGGACCGTCCGATGCGATTCCCGCGCCGCCCGCATGGCAGAAGCCCGGCTTTATGGGCTGGGTGCGCCGCTTTGCCGAGCCGCGCCTGATGATGACGGCGGCGATGGCGTTCTTCTCCATCGCGCTTACGCTCAACCTGACCGGCGTGAAGCTGAGCGAGGTGAAGCTTACCGATCTGAAGCCTTCGTCGGTGCGGTCGTTCATGGAGCGCCGGTTGACGATGGCCTCGACGCCGATCATTCGCTACTACGACCACCTGCGGCTGGTGTACGAAGTCCAGTCGCGCATGCGCGAACTGCGCCGTACGCAGGAGGGCGAGGCTGCTCCGCAACAGAACCAGACGCAGCCCACGGCCCCTGGCGAGTCGAAGCAGTCCGCACCTCGCAAGGATGGCGGCTCCCGCGTAGATCCTCCGCAACAGTCGGGGGTTCCTGCCAGCCGCTACACGGATTTTCTGGAAACATCACTCACGCTACTGAACAGGCCCGGGCAGTCTAAGGGCTCCGCAGCAGATGTACCGGAAAGGAGCACAGTATGGACTGCGTAAATCACTCTGGAACACAGGCAACTGCGTTTTGCCAGAACTGCGGCAAAGCGATGTGCACGGCCTGCGCGCGCAATGCGCCGGGAGGGCAGATTCTCTGCGACCCGTGCCTGAACGCGTGGCAGAATTTGCAGCAGCCGTTCGTGCCGCCCGTTGCGGGCGTGCCGAACCCTGTAGCCGCGGCCGTGCTGGGCATTATTCCCGGCGTGGGCGCCATGTACAACGGCCAGTTCATCAAGGGTCTGCTGCATGTGGTGATCTTCGCCGTGTTGGTGAGCATCACAGATCGCTTCGGTATCTTCGGTCTCTTCATTGCCGCGTGGGTTCTCTACCAGTCGTTCGAGGCGTATCACACGGCTGTGGCGCGGCGCGATGGATTGCCGTTGCCCGACCCGCTGGGCTTGAACGAGGTGGGTAACTGGTTCAGCGTGGGGCAGCGGCCTCCGCAAGCCCCGCCTGCAGCCGGTGCACAGCCGGGGGCGTATCAGGCACAGTATCAGGCGCCGTATGCCGGGTATCAGGCTCCAGCGGCCAATCCGTATGAGACGCCGTGGACGCCGGTCTCGGGGTTCGCCGATCCGGCTGCTCCGCCTGCACCGCCGGTGCCTCCGGTTCCGCCCGTGCCGCCTATGAGCTGGAGGCGCAAGGAGCCGATCGGCGCGATCATTCTGATCGGTTTTGGCCTCATCCTGCTGCTGAATCAGATGGGGTATCTGGCTGAACGCTTTGTCCACTATCTGTGGCCGTTGATCTTTATCGGGCTGGGCCTGTGGATGGTCGTTCGCCGCCTGGGTGATTCGAAGGGAGGGCAGCAATGAACCGTTATATTCTTATCCGCCGTCTAACCGGACCGTGCATTCTGCTGTTGCTGGGCATTGTGGCCCTGCTGCATCAGGCAGACCTGGTGAGTTGGCACATCTTTGTACCGCTGCTGCTGATCCTTATCGGCCTGTTGAAGCTGGCACAGCGTGCGGCGCTGGCCATGGCTGGCGACGAGCCGGTGTATTCCGGCTACCCGGGCTACCCTGGCTATCCGTACGGCAGTGCGGCTGTACCGCCGGCTGCACAGCCGGTGCAGCAACCGGCCGGCACTTCGATTGTGCCCGCGCCGCCGCAGGCGCCGGGCAGCACTGAGGGAGGCCAGCAATGAGCAGCCAGCCTCCGTTCACTCCGCCCCCGGGCGGTGTGCCGCCCTATGATCCTCGCACGCAGTGGCGCGTGTATCGCGAGCAGCAGCGTGCAGCGTGGCGCGCGCAGCGTGAGGCCTGGAAGGCCCAGCGCCATGCATGGAAGGCTGCTTACTCGGGCCCGTACGTGCCGCGTGTACCTTCGGTGGTCGGACCGATCATTCTGATCGCGATGGGCATCGTCGGATTGCTGATCTACAGCGGGCATGTCTCGGCCCCGACGTTCTGGCAGTGGTATGGCCACTGGTGGCCGCTACTGCTGATCGTGGCGGGTCTGGCTCTGCTGGCCGAGTGGTTCATCGACATGCGTCGCCCAGCCCCGGTGCATCGCTCCGGCGGCTTTGTGGGCGGACTGATCTTTCTCGCCATTCTGGGACTGGCAGCGGCCGGCTGGAACAACTGGTCTGGGCCGATGCGCGCCAACTTTGGCGACAATGGCGATAACTTCTTCAACTTCTTCGGCCTGCCGGAGCATGACCAGGACCAGCAGGTGCTGCACTCGGCTGTGCCTGCAAACTCCGTGATCCAGATCGAGAATCCGCGCGGCGACGTGAGCATTACGGCGGGCGATGCGCTGGATGTCGAGGTGCAGAGCCACATGGTGGCCTTTGCCAACTCCGATACTGAAGCGGCAAAGGTGTTTGATGCTGAGCAGGCGCACGTAACGGTCTCGGGCAGCACAGTGCTGGTCAAGTCGCAAGGAAACGACCGCGGCCGCCTGAACATGACGATCACGGTGCCGAAGTCCGCGCAGGTGATGGTGAACGCGGGGCGCGGCGACGTGACGATTGCCGGACTGGGTTCCGGGCTCAACGTTACCTCTTCGCATGGCGATGTGCATCT
>DATMUN010000143.1:0-3547 GCA_035563895.1 Occallatibacter sp.
CCTGCGCCACCTGGCCGTGGCCCGCAGCATGGCGCTCGGCGACGGAGATCATGCGCGAGGTGATGAGGCGCAGTAAGCGATAGAGGACAAAAGCGATGAGGGCGACCACAAGCAGATGCGGAAGCTTGTAACGCAGGAACTCTTCGGCATCGTCTCCCCACTCGTTTAGGACGCGCTCAAGAAAATGGGGTTCTGTCAGCCAGCCAGGACGAATGATGAGAGCAAAAGCATGCATACGAAGGCTCCTCTTTCTATCTATACTGTGCCCAGCCGGGTTCGTGCGCAGCGCCCCCTTGCTGACGACCGCGCGAGCCGGAAGCCGGACCGCTGACTTGGGCTCTTGTCCGGGGAGGTCTGAACACTATGAGTATCAAGCGAAAGTCGGCGTTTCTGCGTATTGCGGGATGCACGGCGTTGATCGTACTCGTACTCGTGCTCGTAGTCAGTGCTGCACAGACAGGGCAGCAGGTTCCAGCGGCGACGACGCTCGCGGAGCCGGCGGCTGCAGCAACTGCTCCGGCACAGACGGTGAGCCCGCACCGTCAGCAACTGGTCGACGACAGTGCGCGGCTGCTTGCGCTGGCGGTTTCCCTCAAAGCTGAGGTGGATAAGACGACCAAGGACACGCTCTCACTGAATGTGATTCGCCGCGCCGATGAGATTGAGAAGCTGGCGCACACAGTGCGCGAGCACATGAAGTCTGCCGGAATAGGGAGCTAGAGAGGAGCGATGTATGACGATGCGAAAGCTCAGATGGATCGGGCGTTCGTTGCTGGTGCTGCTCCTGATGCCCGCGGTGCAGGAGCGCGCGCAGAACTCCATATCCGCACCGCCCCCTCGTACTGGCTTGTTACTGCCCGAAGCAAATCGGCCTCCTGATAAGAATGATCAGATGCTGATGAAGCAGAAGGGCCAGGGGGCGCGCAACTTTGACGCTCTTAATACGCTGCGACGGAAACAGATCAACGACGATTCGGTGAAACTGCTGATTCTTGCCAATGATCTGAAGAAGAAAGTGGATGCGCTGGGCAGCCAGCCGGTTCCTCCGGAGCTGCTGAGGGAAGCGGCTGTGATCGAGTTGCTGGCCAGGGATGTGCAGACGCGCATGACAGTGATGGTGGGAAGCGACTGAAGCGGCGGATTAAACAGCGGATTGTGATGTGGAAGAACTACAAGACGCGATGGGCGGTTATGGGAGCGGCCTTCCTGCTCGCTATGTATGGTGCGCAGGCGGCGGGTCCCTCACAGTTAGAGCCCCCTGCGAGGCCGGATTTTCGGTCTGGCAAAGGATTGGATATACCGCAAGATCAGGATCCTCTGCTTGCAGCCAAGCGGCAGAGGGCTCTGAATGCGGCGCGGCAGAGGAAGCTCGTGGAGGACACCAACAAACTGCTTGAACTGGCACGGAAACTAGACGCAGAGGTGCAGGCAGGAAACGAGGCGGGCTTGACTCCGGCGCAGGGCGCCAGGCTGGCATCGATTGAGAAGCTGGCGCGTCAGGTGAAGGAGAAGATGATCGAGTCGGATGCGGATCTGCCGTGGATGAATCCGCCGTATACGACGATTGAGCGATGAAGGGGCAAGTTGTTTGCGGACGGCTGTGTGAGACCGCGCATTGCAGACCGTTGTTACAATCAAATCAGGAATTGTTTGGAACTACACCGCTTTTGGGAGTAATGGGAAATGGGACTTGCAGTCTCTGCTGCACGCATGCCGAAGGCCGATGCCAAGGGCGGCAAACTAACCCCAGACCAGCTGATTGAGATCTATCGGCTGATGTTTCTCTCCCGACGAATCGATGATCGCGAGATCATGCTGAAGCGGCAGCAAAAGGTCTTCTTCCAGATATCGTGCGCCGGGCATGAAGCGCTGCAGGTTGGCGCGGGATTGGCATTACGCGCAGGCTACGACTGGGTGCTCCCGTACTATCGCGACCGTGCGCTGTGCCTGACGCTGGGCGTGACGGCGGAACAGATGTTTCTGCAGTCGGTGGGTGCGGCGACGGACCCGGCGAGCGGCGGACGGCAGATGCCTACGCATTGGAGCAGCAGAGAACTGAACATTGTGAGCACGTCGTCGTCGACGGCGACACAGGTGCTGCACGCGGTGGGCGCGGCAGAGGCAGGACGCTATCTGAGTCAGCACCCTGAAGCCGCAGCCAAGGTCGCGGGCGACTATCGTGAGTTCCATGATGTGGAGTTTCACGGCGACGAAGTGGTGCTGGCCTGCATCGGCGAGGGCTCCACGTCGCAGGGAGAGTTCTGGGAGGCGTTGAATACGGCGTCGAACAAGAAGCTGCCGGTGATCTTCTGCATCGAGGACAACGGCTACGCGATCAGCGTGCCGGTTGAAGAGAACACGCCTGGCGGCAGCATCTCAAAGCTGGCGGCGAACTTCCCGAACTTCTACTTTGCCGAGATTGACGGAACGGACGCCGAGGAGTGCCTGCGCACCTTCCAGGCAGCGGCGGAGTATTGCCGCTCGGGCAAGGGGCCGGCGTTCATTCACGGCCACTGCATCCGCTGCTACTCGCACTCGTTCTCTGACGATGACAAGAACTACCGCTCGGCTGCCGAGCGTGAGGCCGACGCACTGCGCGATCCGATTGCGAAGATGCAGATGCGGCTGCTGCGCGAAGGCATTCTGACTGTCGAGCAGATCACGGAACTGGAGCAGAAGATTGAGCACGAGGTGGCCGAAGCCGCGGAGCGCGCGTTGACGGCGCCGATTCCGGAGATCGCGAGCATCGAGCGGCATGTCTACTCCGAAGACCTGGACCCGACGCGCGCAGCGCTCGAAGTGGAGCCAGCGGCACCGACCGGGGCTGGCGGAGCAACGCCGCGGACCATGGCCGACCTGATCAATGTGTGCCTGCACGACGAGATGGAGCGCGATGAGCGCATCGTGATCTACGGTGAGGATGTGGCGGATGCGAGCCGCAAAGATGCGCTGAATGAGGCGAAGGGCAAGGGCGGCGTCTTCAAGCTGACGGCTGGATTACAGAAGACATTCGGCTCGGATCGCGTGTTCAACTCGCCGCTGGCTGAAGCGAATATTGTGGGGCGTGCCGTGGGTTACGCGGTGCGTGGCATGAAGCCCGTGGTCGAGATTCAGTTCTTCGATTACATCTGGCCTGCAACGCACCAGATTCGCAATGAGCTGGCGCTGATGCGCTGGCGGTCGAACGGGGCGTGGGGCGCGCCTGCGGTGATTCGCGTGCCTATCGGCGGCTATCTGACGGGCGGCTCGATCTATCACTCACAGTCAGGCGAAAGCATGTTCACGCATATCCCGGGCCTGCGGGTGGTGTTTCCGTCGAACGCGCTGGATGCGAACGGCCTGTTGCGCACGGCGATTCGTTCGGACGACCCTGTGCTGTTCCTGGAGCACAAGCGGCTCTATCGCGAGTCTTATGGACGCGCGCCGTATCCGGGGCCGGACTTTACGATTCCGTTTGGCAAGGCGAAGGTGGTGCGGCCGGGTAAGGACCTGACGGTGCTTACGTATGGTGCGGTGGTTCCGCGAGCGCTGCAGGCGGCTCAGAAGC
>DATMUN010000144.1:0-8612 GCA_035563895.1 Occallatibacter sp.
GTTTTTCCCTCAAGGTTTGCTTCGCACTAGCCCTCGCAGTCTCAGTTTTCTCCCTGGCCTCTGTTCCTGTCCGTCTCCATGCGCAGGAGTCAGCCCCGGCCGCCCAGTCCGCATCCGCCCCGGCAGACAAGGCTGAGTCCAAGAGCTCCGGCGAGAGCGAGAACGACCAGTTCCGCCACACGCCGCTGGTTCAGGCGCTGGCCCGCATGCTCCATCTCGATGTCGAGACCACAGCCCGCGTCTTTGAAGGGGTGAACTTCGCCATCATCTTCTTCGCCATCGGCATCCCGCTCGTGCGCGTCTTTCCCAAGATCATTCGCAAGCGCTCGCAGACCATCAAGCACGATATCGAGGCTGCCCGCAAAGTCACTGAGGAAGCCAAGACCCGCCTGAGTGCCGTTGAGGCCAAGCTCGCCAGTCTCGATCAGGAGATCGCGGCCATCCGCACCCAGGTCGAGAACGAGGCAAAGAACGACGAAGTCCGCATCAAGTCCAGCCTCGAAGAGGAGAGCGGCCGCATCGTAGCCGCCGCCGAGCAGGAGATCTCCGCCGCCGCCGCACACGCGCGCCGCAGCCTGCAGACCTTCGCTGCCGACCTCGCCATCGACCAGGCTGCCAGCCAGATCACCCTTACCGCCGAGACGGACCGCGCCCTGATCGCCGAGTTTGTCTCCGGTGCGGCAACCAGCACTTCCGCGAAAGGAGCCGAAAACTAATGGCCGCCTTCGCCACCCGCTACGCACAGGCCTTCCTCGACGTCATCACCGAGCGCAGGCTCGACACCGCGGCGCTCGATCATCAGCTCGCCGATTTTGAGGCCACCTTCTCCGGCAGTACCGAGTTGCAGTCCTTCTTCGCCAACCCGGCCATTCCCGCCGTGCAAAAGGTCGCCATCCTCGACAAGCTCAATGCGAAGCTCGGCCTCCAGAAGGAGCTGCGCAACCTTCTTGCCGTACTCATCAACAACGATCGCATCGGCCTCGTCCGCGAAGTCGCTGCGGCATACCGCACGCTGCTCAATGAGCGGCTCGGCATCCGCCAGGCCCAGATCGTTACGGCCCGCGCCCTCGGTGCGGACGAAAAGCAATCGCTGCTCGAAGGTGTCGGCAAACTCGCCGGCGCGCGCGTGCAGGCCACATTCACTGAGGATGCATCCATCCTCGGCGGCGCCGTCGTCCGCATCGGCTCCACCGTCTACGACGGCTCGGTCCGCGGACGCCTCGAGCGCCTCAAGGAAGCACTGGTTGCCGGTTGATCCGGCGCGGGCTCAGGTTTTTCATGCAGTTGTTCGGTTTGTGAGATTTGTAACTCGGGTACGAGGAAGCCAGGTAGAAGAGATCGGTTCCCGCCGGCACAGTTCGCAGGCATTCTGATCCCTGACACCTGATCCCTGACCCCTCAAGGAATCCAGATGGCTCAGATCAAGGCAGACGAGATTACGCAACTCCTTCGCGAGCAGATCGCGAACTACGACTCGAAGATCCAGGTCGACGAAGTCGGAACGGTTACCTCGCTCGGTGACGGCATCGCCCGCATCCACGGCCTCGACAAGGTCATGGCCGGCGAGCTGCTCAGCTTCCCGCATGGCATCGCGGGCCTCGCCCTCTCGCTTGAAGAGGATCAGGTCGGCGCCGTGCTTCTCGGCGACTACACCGAGATCAAGGAAGGCAACGAGGTCAAGCGCACCGGGCAGATTCTCAGCGTCCCCGTCGGCGAGGCTCTCATCGGCCGCGTCGTAGACGCCCTCGGTCAGCCCATCGACGACAAGGGCCCCATCGCCGCCTCCGGCACGCTGCCCGTCGAACGTATCGCCCCCGGCATCATCGATCGCCAGGGCGTCCGCGAGCCGATGGCCACCGGTCTCAAGGCCATCGACGCCATGATCCCCATCGGCCGCGGCCAGCGCGAGCTCATCATCGGCGACCGCCAGACCGGCAAGACCGCCGTCGCTCTTGACACCATCATCAACAACGCCAAGAACGACCTCATCTGCATCTACTGCGCCATCGGCCAGAAGCGCTCGTCCATCGCGCAGGTCGTGCAGACGCTCACTGAGAACGGCGCCATGGGCCACACCATCATCGTTGCCGCCTCGGCCTCTGAGCCGGCCCCCATGCTCTATCTCGCACCCTACGCCGCCACGGCCATGGGCGAGTACTTCCGCGACAACGGCAAGCACGCGCTGGTGATCTACGACGATCTCTCCAAGCACGCCATGGCCTATCGCGAGATCTCGCTGCTGCTCCGCCGTCCGCCGGGCCGCGAAGCCTATCCGGGCGACGTCTTCTATCTCCACTCCCGCCTCCTCGAGCGCTCGTCCAAGATGAGCGACAAGAAGGGCGGCGGCTCGCTCACAGCTCTGCCTATCATTGAGACCCAGGCTGGCGACGTCTCGGCCTACATTCCGACCAACGTCATCTCCATCACCGACGGCCAGATCTTCCTTGAGACGGACCTGTTCAACTCCGGTGTCCGCCCGGCCGTCAACGTCGGCCTCTCCGTCTCGCGCGTCGGCTTCTCGGCAGCCATCAAGGCCGTCAAGCAGGTGGGTTCCACCCTCAAGCTCGACCTCGCCCAGTACCGCGAGCTCGCCGCCTTCGCGCAGTTCGGCTCCGATCTCGACCCGCTCACACAGAAGCAGCTCAACCGCGGCCAGCGCCTCACCGAGCTGCTCAAGCAGCCGCAGTTCCAGCCGCTCCCCTGGCAGAAGCAGGTCGTCATCCTCTTTGCAGGCACGCAGGGCTACCTCGACGATCTCAAGGTTGCCGGCATCCGCGCCTTCGAAGATGGTCTCTACAAGTACTTCGACGCCACGCAGTCCGCGCTCATCGACGACCTCACCAGGAAGAAGTCGCTCGACGACGACCTGCGCAACAAGCTCCACGCAGCCCTCAAGGACTACAAGGCCGGCTTCATCGCCGATCACGCCGAAGCAGTCACCGCGTAAACAAAGCTTCTAGCTTCCAGCCTCTAGCTTCCAGCCTCTAGCTTTCAGCGCAGGGCTGAAACCGAATCATTAACTGGACCAGCGAATTTCACAGGAACTTGCCGGTCCAATGAAAAAGCTAGGAGCTAGAAGCTAGCAGCTAGCAGCTCGGAAAAGTTATGGCAAACGTCCTCGATCTCCGGCGCCGTATCCGCAGCGTGAAGAACACGCGGCAGATCACCAAGGCCATGAAGATGGTCTCGGCAGCCAAGCTGCGCCGCGCGCAGGAGCGTGCCCTCGCTGCCCGCCCCTACGCCAAAATGATCTCCAGCGTTCTGGAGTCGCTCGTCCGCCGCGTCTCCATCTATGACGAGCAGACCGGCAACGTCGCCCATCCCCTCTTCCTCACCCGGCCTGAGAAGAACATCCTCATCGTCGTCGTCAGTGGAGACAAGGGCTTCGCTGGCGCCTTCAACGCCAACATCCTCAAGACGGCCTACCAGTTCATCGGCGGCAACACCGACAAGCACATTGACATCGAGGCCGTCGGCCGCAAGGGCCGCGACCAGCTCCGCCGCCGCTATCCCGCGGCTGTTTATGCTGAGTCCACGGACGCCGAGGGGCACACGAAGAAGACCCGCGAGCGCAAAGGCTCCGTCGAGGTCACCGGCGACCACCCCGGCATGCTCGAGAAGCTCGAAGCCTCCCGCGTCTTCGATCTCGCCCACTCCATCGTCTCGCGCTACATTCACGAGGAGATCGACTCCTGCTACATCGTCTACAACGAGTTCAAGTCGGTCATCTCCCAGCGCCTCGTCGTCGAGCAGTTGCTCCCGCTCATCAAAATCGGTGACCGCACCCTCACCGGCTCCGTCGAGCCCACCGCCGAGGAGCGCGAGCGCGCCGCAGAGGCCGCTCGCACCGCAGGCATCGAGCTCGAGCCGGCCGACACCACCGAGGCCGACGAGGAAGCAAAGAAGTTCGGCACCGCTGAAGTCGACTACATCTACGAGCAACCGGCCGAGGAACTCTTCGCCGGCCTCATCCCGCAGTACGTGGCCTCCGTTCTGTTCCACGCTATGGCAGAGTCGGTTGCGGCCGAGCACGCCGCCCGTATGACCGCCATGGATTCGGCCACCAACAACGCCTCCGACATGATCGACTCGCTCACGCTCCACATGAATCGCGTGCGCCAGGCCGCCATCACCAAGGAGATCATCGAGATTGTCTCGGGCGCCGCGGCGCTCTAGACGTGCGGGCTTCGGCCCGGGATGCTGTAGCAATTTGGGCTTAGGCCCACAGGTTTTGTGTCAGGGCACGACTTCAGTCGTGCCGCCTGACAGCAACAAAAGGTAAGTGGGGCTTTAGCCCCTGAGGTTTTGCAGGAATTTCCGCGCAGGTTGCGCAGTCAATTTGGCAAGGGGCTCCGGTCCCGAGGAAAAACATGGCAGAGAACATCGGCAAGGTAATTCAGATCTCCGGTCCCGCGGTGGACGTGCAGTTTGAAGAAGCGACGATGCCGCCCATCTATCAGGCGCTGCGCGTCACCAGCGAGGGCTTCACTGTGCCCGCACCCATCAACGTCATCCTCGAGGTGCAGCAGCACCTCGGCGAGGGACGCGTGCGCACCGTCGCCATGGAAGCCACTGACGGCATGGTCCGCGGCATGAAGGCCATCGACCTCGGCGGCCCCATCAGCGTTCCCGTCGGCCGCGAAACCCTCGGCCGCGTTATCAACGTCATCGGCGAGCCCGTCGACGAACTCGGCCCCGTCGGCGAAAAGCAGCGCAAGCCCATCCATCGCCCCGCGCCAGCCTTCGACGAGCAGTCCACCCGCGAAGAGATGTTCGAGACCGGCATCAAGGTCGTTGATCTCATCCAGCCCTTCCTGAAGGGCGGCAAGATCGGCCTCTTCGGCGGTGCCGGCGTCGGCAAAACCGTAGTCATCATGGAGCTCATCAACAACGTCGCCAAGAACCATGGCGGCTACTCGGTCTTCGCCGGCGTCGGCGAGCGCACCCGCGAGGGCAACGACCTCTGGAACGAAATGACCGAGTCCGGCGTCATCAAGCCCGGCAAGTTCGAGGAGTCCAAGTGCGCCCTGGTCTACGGCCAGATGACCGAGCCGCCCGGAGCCCGTCTCCGCGTCGCCCTCACCGGCCTTACCGTCGCCGAGCACTTCCGCGACGAGGAAGGTGCAGACACGCTCCTGTTCGTCGACAACATCTTCCGCTTCACGCAGGCTGGCTCTGAGGTCTCCACACTGCTCGGCCGTATGCCGTCTGCCGTGGGCTACCAGCCCAACCTCGCCACGGAAATGGGCGAGCTGCAGGAGCGCATCACCTCCACCTCCAAGGGCTCCGTCACCTCCGTGCAGGCCGTCTACGTGCCCGCCGACGACTTGACCGATCCCGCCCCAGCCACCACCTTCGCCCACCTCGACGCCACCACGGTGTTGAGCCGCCCGCTCTCCGAGCTCGGCATCTACCCGGCCGTCGATCCGCTCGCCTCCACCTCGCGCATCCTCTCCGCCCGCGTCGTCGGCGACGAGCACTACGCGGTCGCCCAGGGCGTCAAGCGCATCCTCCAGCGGTACAAGGATCTACAGGACATCATCGCCATCCTCGGCATCGACGAGCTGTCGGAAGAAGACAAGCTCACCGTTGCCCGTGCGCGCAAGGTCCAGAAGTTCCTCTCGCAGCCCTTCCACGTTGCTGAAACCTTCACCGGCATCCCCGGCAAGTACGTCAAGATCGCCGACACGGTCCGCAGCTTCAAGGGCATCATCGAGGGCAAGTACGACCACCTCCCCGAGCAGGCCTTCTACATGCAGGGCGCCATCGAGGACGTCATCGCCAAGGCCGAGCAGCTCAAGGCCACAGCGTAACAGCAGCTTTTAGCCACTAGCCTCTAGCTTCTAGCTGGAGGCTGGGAGCTAGAGGCTAGGAGCTAGAAGCTAACAGCTATGGAAACCAACCAACTCCGCGTCCGCCTCGTCACTCCCGAGCGCATCCTCTTTGAAACGCTGGCCGACTCCGTCGAGCTGCCTTCGAAGACCGGCTACTTCGAGCCGCTCTACGGCCACGCTCCGCTGGTGGCTGAGCTCGGCGCCGGCGACGTCACCCTCCACGGCGGCGACTGCAACGGCCAGATCTACAACGTCAGCTGGGGATTCGCCGAGGTCCTGCCCGACCGCGTCACCATCCTCGCCAACGACGCGCTAAAGCCCGAGGAGATCGACGTGCCCCGCGCCGAAAAGCAGCTCGATCGCGGCCTCGAGGAGTGGAAGCAGGCCGGCGAAAGCGAGGAAGCCTACGACGAGGCCCTGCACCGCATCGCCGAAGCCGAAGCCAAACTCGCCTCAGCCCAAAAGAAAGCCTGAGCGCCCCTCGCGCACGGCGCAATCACAAAGGCCCTGCTCCGCAGGCTGTTACGAAACCAGAAAATCTTGAGCTTTGACTACAACCTGTAGGGCTTTGTGAGAACTGCAAACCCTATATGTGCTCTCGATTTTGAGTTTCGTAACAGCCTGTCCGGCAGGGCCTTTCCATGGTGCGACTAACTCACACCAAGGTCTTCAACAAATCGGGCATCCGGGACAATCTCGTCCGGGTCCAGTCCCTGTTGATCCGCGATGATATGTACAACACGCAGCCAAACATCCTCACGCGTTAACTTCTGATGCTTTTCCGCTGCGGCATCAAACCGAGGCTGATTCAACGTCAGCACCATGAGCGATAGATCGCCGACCGTACTGCATGGCAATTCTGTTCGCAAGAAACTTGCTCGCTTCAAAAGTGCGGCGTCGGTAACCCCGAAGATCACCACCCAAAGAACGGCGCAAACTCCGAAAGAAACAACCGAGCCGGTGATGCCTGCGCCAAACCAAATCGCGGCGAAGACGCCAAGAATCACCATAGCTGACGCAGTGAATAGACCTGCCCAAAGGAACCGACCCTTCCAGGTGGTGGTGTACTGCAATCGCGGGAGAGTGAGAGTCGCGGCGCTCTCGATTTGTTCCCAGATTGAAGAACGCCTCTCGACTGGAAGAATGGCCTCAAGACGAGTTCCAGGCCTGACCGAGCGTCGCGAGATGCCGAGACACTCAATCAGTGCGCGTCTCGTCCGATAGAATGCCTGACTTGAAGCACACCCAGGCGTCGTATCGAGCTTGCTTAGCACGAGCTCATAAAACTCCCGCACCGTCCTTGTAGCCGCAGTTTCCTCATCCTCCAGCACGATCGAAAACTCATCTTCGGTACGCAACACAATCTCTACCGCATCTAAGCCCATGCTTTTCCCCGTACCCGCATTCTAGCCTCAACATCACAAAGGCCCTGCTCCGGCAGGGCCTTTCTTTGTCTGCATTCTCCCTCATGCATAAAAATGCACATCTGGTAATTTCAAGCATCACTGGCGCACAATGAGCTTTCTCTCCGGAGACCCGTCCATGCCAAGCTCTACGCGCCTTGCCGCCGTCGCCATCCTCGTACTCGCCGCCACCCTGGCCCACGCGCAGTTTCCTCCCGCCGCCCCACCGCCAGACACCTTCTCCGGTCATCCCCGCGCCGTCATCATCTCCGACATCGGCAACGAGCCCGACGACCAGATGTCCTTCGTCCGCCTCCTGCTCTACTCCAACCAAATCGACCTTGAAGCGATGATCGCCACCACCTCTACTTGGCAAAAGGCCGCCACTCACGCTGAGACCATGCACCAGCTCATCGCGGCCTACGCGCAGGTCCGTTCCAACCTGCTGCACCACGCCCCCGGCTGGCCCACCGCCGACGCGCTCGACTCCCGCGTCTTCACCGGCCAAACCGCCTACGGCCTCGCCGCCACCGGCCCCGACAAGGCCACCGCAGGCTCCAGGGCCCTCCTCGCCGCTGCCCTCCGCGACGACTCCCGCCCGCTCTGGATCTGCATCTGGGGCGGCGCCAACACCCTCGCCCAGGCGCTCATCGACGCCCGCTCCACCCTCGCCCCCGCCCAGCTTGACCGCGTCATCGCCCGGCTCCGCGTCTACTCCATCAGCGATCAGGACGACGCAGGCCCCTGGATTCGCCGCGAGTTCCCCGCGCTCTACTACGTCGTCTCGCCCTCCTCGCCCTCCAGCGGCGAGTACCTCTACGCCACCTGGACCGGTATCTCCGGCGACCTCTACTACCGCAACGGCGACGGCGCTGACACTTCCCTCATCACCAACGAGTGGCTCGACCGGCGCATCCGCAACCAGGGCCCGCTCGGCAAGGTCTACCCCAAATTCATGTTCATCATGGAGGGCGACACCCCCAGCTTCCTCGGTCTCATCGACAACGGCCTCAACGCTTACCGCCGGCCCGACTGGGGCGGCTGGGGCGGCCGTTACATCCTCCGCCAGCCCTACGGTGAAACCCACCCCATCTGGACCCAGGGCGGCGACGAGTTCACTCGCGTCACCTCGCAGGACACCGTCCTCGGCATCGACGGCCGCGAGCACCTCTCCGACCAGGCCACCATCTGGCGCTGGCGCTCCGCTTACCAGAACGACTTCGCCGCGCGCATGGCTTGGACCGTCACCGACTTCGCCCACGCCAATCACCCGCCCATCGCCATCGTCGACAGCCACCCCGGCGCCGCGCCCATCGAGATGGAGGTCACCGCCGGCCAGTCCATCACTCTCGACGCCAGTGCTTCTACCGACCCC
>DATMUN010000145.1:0-3123 GCA_035563895.1 Occallatibacter sp.
GGAGAAGACGAGCTTGCGCGGCCCGTGGGCGATGATGGCCTCGAGCAGGGCGAGAGTGGAGGCCGTATTGTTCCGGAAGAAGGTTTCGGGCGTCTTCATGGATTCGCCGGCCTCGATGAGTGCAGCGAAGTGGAGGACGGCGTCGAAGGGTGTTCCGGAGTTGCGGGCGCTGATGAAAAGGTTTTCAATTGCAGCCCGGTCAGACAAATCTCCTTCCACGAAGCCAACCCCCGCGGGCAACGCTTCGCGACGGCTATGGCTTAGGTTGTCAAACGCAACGACTTCATGACCTTTTGCGGCCAACAGTTCCGCAACGGTCCCACCGATATATCCTGTTCCGCCGGTAACCAGTACCTTCACAAATTCGTTGTCCTTTCCAGAACCCTTTGGGTTACCGTTAGTCTATTACAAAGGGTATGCCTCTTCTACCGGGGGGCAGGTCAAGCCGCGGCACAGCGGCAACCCTGAGCGGCGTTTTGATATTCCCCATACGGTCCGGCTCCGTGCATCGACTATGGCTCGCGTTTCGATGCCTGCCGGGTAATCAGATTCGAATTGCGCGCCGTCCAAGGGAATAGTTATTTGGCTGTACCCGTTTCCATATGCTGCCTTGGACACCGGAGTGGTTTGGATGTCCAGGTTGTTTACAAGTGCATCTAATTTTCACATCGGGTCTGGATGGGCAAGGTCAGACTGTGAGCAGGGCCAGAACGTTAACCGGCCCGTCACGCTGCAAACTTCCCTCTCCAGGCTGGAGCTCTTGAAGCAGCCTTCCAAGCTCGCGTCAAAGGAATCGTTCGTTGTTGCCCCGGGAGCCTTGCGCTCTCCCAATGACTGAGGATCAGGAATCATGTCGATCAACGAAGCTACCATCAGCACGAACTTTGGCCTGCTCCCCGAGCCGGAGGGCAGAACCAGGTCATTTCTCACATCTGCGGCCGTAAATCTGACGATCCTTGCGCTGGTGCTCTATATCGGCATGATGGCCAAGCGCGTGATCGAGCAACACCGGTTCCAGCAGACGGAGCTGATCTTCCCCACGACACCGCCTCCGCAGCCGAAGGTGAAGGTGCCTCCGCCGCCGAAGCTTCTCGATCTGCCGAAGCCGCAGCAGGTAAAGCTGGAGGCGCCGAAGCTGAATCTTCCCAAGCCTGAGCCGAAGCCGGTGATCAAGCCGGTGGAGATGGAAGCCAAGGTGAAGATGCCGGAGATAAAGGCAGCGAAGCCCGCGATCGTGCTGGCGCCGCAGCCCAAGGCCGCGCTGACCGCGGCGATGCCGGCTCAGAACGACAAGGTGAAGGCGTCTACGGCACCGGTGCACCTGGGACAGACTTTTGGCGTGACGCCGAATCCGAACGCAACGAGGCCCGCAACGGTGGCCGCAATCGGCAATCCGTACGGCGGCATGCAGGGACCGGCAGTGGCACCGCATGGCGTGGTGGGTTCGACGGGAATCGGCAACGGCCTTCACTCCGGCTCGAATGCAGGCATGGTGGGCAAGGTGGCCTCAGCCGGGATTCCGGGAGCGACTGGAACAGCCAATAACGGTGGACTGACGGGCCGGGTAGGCTCGGCGGGAATTCCGCAGATGACGCAGGTGGCTGCCGCACCGACGGCGCGACCGGTGCAGTCTGCATCCAATCTCGAAGTGCTCTCGAAGCCGCCGGTGCAGTACACGCCGGAGGCTCGGCAACTGAAGGTGCAGGGCGACGTGATCCTGCGTGTGACCTTTACCGCCGCGGGGCACGTGGTGGTGGACGGCGTGGTGCACGGGCTGGGTCATGGACTGGACGAAGAAGCCCGCCGTGTTGCAGAGCAGATTCGCTTCCGTCCGGCAACGCGCAACGGTCAGGCAGTGGACCTTACCACCAACATCACCATTACCTTCCAACTGGCTTGATGGCAGAAAGCGCCAAGCCACACAGAGACAACCGACACGCAAAACCGGACCGCACGTAAGACGGACCGGTCAAAGATTGATCGATTGATACCAGGAGCATGAAATGACTTTTCGGAAGATCTCCCTCACCTTCATCACCTTGGCGCTGTGCGTTTCCTGTGCCTACGCCAAGAAGAAGGAGCCGAAATACGCCCAGGTCCACCCGCTCTCACCTGACCAGGCAGCGCTGGTGCAGAAGGCTATCGGCCAGGAGAAGGTCCTCATCAAGGCCATCCAGGAACGCACGCCCCTGGTAGAAACCTACATTCAGGACACGAAGCCGGATGTGAAGCTGTACGAGGTCCCGATTGACGACCACTACATGCTGAGCCGCGTGGACTTCGGCAAGGCCTTCTACGACAAGTCCTACGAGCCGCGGTCTGCGGCGAAGAAGGGCTTCTTCAAGAACTCGCTGGCGTCGATCACGGGCCTGACGAAGGCGCTTGGCCTCGACAAGCGGTACACGTACAATCCGACGGGCTTCATGCAGATGATGTTTCTGGACCCCAAGAGCTTTGACCAGCAGCACTACGAGTTCAGCTATGTGCGGCGCGAGTTTCTGGGTCAGGTGCGCACGTGGGTATATGACGTGCATCCGAAGGTCAGCGGGATGGGATTCTTCTACGGCCGCATCTGGGTTGAGGATCAGGACGGCAACATCGTGCGCTTTAACGGCACGTACACCGGCCCCACGAACGAAGACGACTCGCGGCACTACTTCCACTTCGACTCCTGGCGCATGAACGTGCAGCCGGGTGTGTGGCTGCCGGTCGAAATCTACGTGGAAGAGACCGACCGTGGCGACGGCTCGAAGCCGGTGGGCCTGAAGGCGCAGACGCACTTCTGGGGCTACAGCCTGAAGCTGCCGACGCGCGAGAGCGAATCGGTTTCGATGAAGATTGAAGACGCGGTGGACAAGAGCGACGACTCGCAGGACGTGAGCCCGCTGCAGGCGACGCGCAACTGGGTAACGCAGGCTGAGAACAACGTGATCGACCGCCTGGAGGAGGCGGGCCTTGTGGCTCCGCTCTCGCAGAACGGCTACGAGCAGCAGATTCTCGACCAGATTCTGGTGAACCTGGCGGTGCCGAACAACCTTGCCTTCTCGAGCCCAGTACACTGCCGCGTGATGCTGACCGACACGGTGGAAGCGACGACGGTGGGCAACACCATCCTGATCTCAA
>DATMUN010000146.1:0-3442 GCA_035563895.1 Occallatibacter sp.
CCTCGCGTGCCGCGCGTTCCGCCTCAGGAAAGTCGCCTTCCCTGTACCCCAGCGATTGCAACGCATCCTGCATGTGCAGTGGCACCGGGTAGTAGATCTCCGAGCCAATCTTCCGCTCCGCCAGAAACGCCCGCAGCTCATCCCGCCGCGCCGTGCGAATCACATACTGGTGCCACACGTGATGTGCGCCAGAAACCTCCACCGGCAACACCACCCCACGCCCCGGATACGGCCCCTTCTCCGCCAGCCCGGCCGCACTGAACAGCGCGTCATACCGCGCCGCCCGCTCACGCCGCGCGTCGTTCCAACTCGCAATGTGCTTCAGCTTCACTGAGAGCACCGCCGCCTGAAAGCCATCCAGCCGCGTGTTCCAGCCCAGCTCGTCGTGGTAGTAGCGCCGCCGCATCCCGTGCTGCCGCAGCATCCGCGCCCGCTCGTTCACCTCATCGGAGTTGGTCGAAACCATCCCCGCGTCGCCCGCCGCGCTCAGGTTCTTCGTCGGATAAAAGCTGAACGCCGCCGCATCGCCCAGTCCGCCAGCAGGCGCACCTTGCCACTTCGCGCCCCAGGCCTGAGCCGCGTCTTCAATCAGCGCCACACTGCGCTCCCGGCCCAGCTTGCCAAAGGCAGTCCAGTCCGCCGTCTGCCCATACAGATGCACCGGCATCACGCCCTTCACTGCGGAGCCCGCAGGCCCATCCAGCACAGCCTCAACTTTGCGCGCGTCCAGGTTGAAGGTCGTTGGGTCGATATCCGCCAGCAGCGCCTGTGCCCCGGCCCGCAAAATCGAGCTCACCGAGGCAAAAAAGCTGAACGGCGTGGTCACCACCGCTGCCCCATCCCCTATCTTTGTCGCCGCCAGCGCCAGCCACAACGCATCCGTGCCCGACGAGCATCCAATAGCATGGGCGACGCCCAGTTCCCCGGCCGCTGTCTGCTCAAATTTCGCCGCCGGCTCACCGAGGATAAACTGCTGCGTCTCCAATACATGGCCCACGGCCTCCAGCAGCTCCTCGTGGAGCGGCTGGTACTGCCGTTTCAGGTCGAGCATTGGTACGGGTTTCTGCGTCATAGATACGGGAGGTTCAACTGCTTTTTGCACCCAGACATGGTAGCAGTCGCCACGCGCCGCGCGTCCCACACCGGGTCGTTCCGCGCACGTCGGTTACCGCCATTCCCCGTGCCGCAGTTGAAAATCCCCGGCTCACCCCGCTATTGTTGACACATTGCGGGATTCGACGGCCCGGGAATTCCGGTGCCGCCCCCGTTCGATTTGTTTTTTCACAATTAAGTGCGGATCGGTCGCACTTTGCACCACAAAAATCTACGCAAGCAGGAGATCGGCAATGGAGAACAAGCCGGCACAAAACATTCAGGACACTTTCCTGAATACCGTCCGCAAGGACAAGACCCCCATCACCATCTATCTCGTCAGCGGCGTCAAGCTGACCGGAAAGATCCGCTCCTTCGACAAGTACTCCGTACTGCTCGAAAACAACAGCCAGGAGCAGCTGATCTTCAAGCACGCAATCTCCACCGTGGTCAGCAACCGCAGCGTCATTCATTCAGAGCATCGCGCTGCTCCGGTTGCCGCGCACGCCGCAGCTCCGGCTCCAGCCGCTGCTCCGGCCGCCGCCCCGTCGGAATCGCGTTAAAAGCGAATTCAGAGTCCCCGTGATGGGAGGTCGAATCTGCTGCGTGTCGTTTTCCTCAAGAAAACGGCACCTTGTGCGATCTCGGCGGACCGCATTGAACTCTGAATTTGCTCGGGTTTCGGGAGAGTCATTCAGTGGCAGCTGAGCAGGACCGCGCGCGGCTGAGCCCCGCCGCGGCCGCTTCGTCCGCGCATTCCGGCGCCGAGCGCGCTGTCCTCGTCGGTGTCGACTTCCGCACCCGCGCCCTCAACCGCGCCGGGGCCGCGGCTGCGCGCCTTGCCGCCGAGCACAGCACGCCCGAGCCTGCCGCCGCATCTCCAACTCCCGTTGCCGGTCCCGGCATGGATGCCGACGAGTCTCTCGCCGAGTTCCGCGAGCTCGTCCTCTCCGCTGGCGGAGAAGTCGCCGCCGAGCTCATGCAGCGCCGTCCTCGTCCCGACCCCGCCACCCTTGTCGGTGCCGGCAAAGTCGAGGAGATTGCCGGCGTCGTCGCCTCCACAGGGGCCGATCTCGTCCTCTTCGATCACGACCTCTCGCCCACGCAGCTCCGCAACCTCGAGTCCGCCTTGCCCTGCCGCGTGCTCGACCGCACTCAGCTCATCCTCGATATCTTCGCCCGCCACGCCCGCACCCGCGAGGGCCAGCTCCAGGTCGAGCTCGCTCAGCTCGAGTACATGCTTCCGCGCCTCACCGGCCGCGGCAAAGCCATGTCCCAGCTCGGCGGTGGCATCGGCACCCGAGGCCCCGGCGAAACCCAGCTTGAAACCGACCGCCGCCGCATCCAGCGCCGCATCGATCAGCTCAAGCGCGACCTCGAAGCCGTCCGCCGCGTCCGTCGCCAGCAACGTCAGCGCCGCGAGGCCGTCCCCGTGCCCACCGTAGCCCTCGTCGGCTACACCAACGCCGGCAAAAGCACGCTCTTCAATCGCATCACCGGCGCACAGGTCCTGCAGTCCTCGCGCATGTTCGCCACCCTCGACCCCAAGCTGCGCGCTATCGAGCTCCCCAGCCGCCGCAAGGTTCTGCTGTCGGACACCGTAGGCTTCATCCGCAACCTGCCTCACACCCTCGTCACCAGCTTCCGCGCCACGCTCGAAGAAGTGGAGCAAGCCGAAGTCCTCCTCCACGTCCGCGACGCCTCCTCCACCTACGGCGAGGAGCAGAAGGCGCAGGTCGAAAAAGTCCTCGACGAACTCGAAGCCCTCTCCAAAACCCGCATCGAAGTCCAGAACAAGATCGACCTGCTCAGCCCGAACGAGCGCGAAGGCCTCGCCTCACGTGGCGAAGTCCTCGTATCCGGCCGCACAGGGGAAGGAATCGACGGCCTTCTAACCGCCATCGACGCCGCGCTCCACACCGACCCCATCGTCGACGCCGAACTGCGTGTCCCGCAGCACGAGGGTGCCGTCCTCGCCGCCATCGACGCTGGCATGGTCGTCCACAGCCGCACCTACGAGGGCAACCTCGTCCACCTCAGCGTCTCCGGCCCCTCTTCGCTCATTGGCCGCCTCCGCGACTATCGCCTGCGGGCAAAGTAATCCGCATCCAATCGCGAAAAATTCACGGCAAGACACTGTATTGAAAGGGCACTGCTTCAGCCGTGCCGATAAGCTGGATAAAATGCACTGGGCTTCAGCCCCTGAGGGAAGTCTTTCAGGACATCGCATATCATCCCGCTCCCCATCGAGGAACTCATGACCAGGCCCGCCGCCGACCAGCCATCCATCACTACGCTCTCCACCCGCGAGGTCTACCGCAACCGCTGGATGCGCGTCCGCGAGGACCAG
>DATMUN010000147.1:0-4002 GCA_035563895.1 Occallatibacter sp.
GCCCGGGGGAAGCTGATCACGGCGCGAGTTAGGATGGATCGTCCTCTTCGAGGATGTCGAGCGTGTAGCGATGGTGCAGCTTCATGCTGACTGCCCCGAGAATGGTGCGCACCGAACGCGCTGTACGTCCCTGCTTACCGATGACCTTGCCCACGTCCTGCGGTGCGACCCGAAGCTTGAGGACGGTGTTTTCATCGCGGCCCACGGCCTGTACTTCTACTGCGTCGGGCTGATCGACGAGGGCCCGCGCGATCTCCCGAACCAGCTCTTCAACTGCGACCATATCGTGTTGGGTCATGTACTTGCCTCTGACCGACTGCGCTCCAATCAAGTGCTTTCTTGGATGCGTGCGCGAATGGTAGCACACCAATCTGCCGCCGTCAGCAAATGATTGCGCTGCGGAAGTTTCGGGGTTTTACCAAGGAAAGAAGAGAAGTGTGCGAAGGTACCCTGTACGAAAATCTGGACAACTGTACGGCTTGAGCCGTGCACCCCTCCCAAGGGGAAGAATGCACGTCGCCGTGGGCCTTCGGAAAACCAAATGACGAAATCAGCCAGTTTAGACCGCTGCGGGCTCAGCAGCCGGAGCCGGGTTCTTCTCGACCAGACGGGCAACCGTGGGCGAGAACTGGGCGCCGACGCCACGCCAGTAGGCGATGCGGTCGTGCTTGAGCTGGACAGAGGCGGGGTTGGTGCGGGGGTTGTAGGTGCCCACCACCTCGATGGAGCGGCCGTTGCGGGCGCGGTCCTTCTCGATGACTACGATACGGTAGTAGGGCTGCTTGGTGGCGCCAACGCGCGCCAGGCGAATCATAACCACGGCGAAGATCCTTTCAAGTCCAATGCTGTTGGGGTCTTAGAGCGGGGGCGGCACGCAACCAAGGGCGGCCAGCCAAACGAAAGGCCAGGCACGGAGGCGCTGGCCTGCGCAAGACTCAACACCTAAGTATCGCCGAAAACGGGCGTTGGGGCAAGGGGATCAGCCAAAGCCAAGGCTGAGAACGGTGATGTCGTCTTCTTGCCCGAAGGTCTGAGCGGCGTCTGCGATGGCGGCGGCGTTGGGGCGAGAGGCCAGCAAATGGGCCAACGCCGCAAATCCGAAGAGTTTGCCTCCGCTTTTCTGCGCCTCCACTATGCCGTCGGTATAGAGGGTAATGACGTCGCCGGCGGCAAGCTTGAGCGTTGTGGATTCGTACTCCGTGTCTGGAAGGAGACCGAGCGGCAGAGCTGGCTGCACAGGGAGTTCCTCGGTGTTGCGATACGGCGGCAGGTGCCCAGCGCTCGCAAACTGACATTCGCCGGAGTCGCTGATTCGTAGTGCGATGCAAGTGGCAAAGCCGCCTCCAAGCCGTCCGTATAGCCGGCGGTTGAGCGCGGTCAGCAATGAATCGGGATTGCCTCCGTGTTCGGCGGAGCTGTGCAACGCACCCACCAGATGCGCCACTGCTATTGCGGCCGGCAATCCCTTGCCGCTTACATCGCCCAGCACGACGAGCGTGTCGCTGCCGCTCAGCGGAATGACCTGGAAGAAGTCGCCTCCGACCTCGCGTGCAGGCCGATAGGCGCTGCTGAGAGTGAAGCCTTCCACCTTGGGAGTTTCTGTGGGAACAAGCAGGCGTTGCAGTTCCTGCGCGCTTTGCAGCTCCTGGTCGATGAGGCTCTGGCGGCGCGCTTGTTCGATGGCAGCGATGCCAGTCACCACGAGCAGCGAGATGAGGAACACCGTGTTCAGGATGTCGCGAAAATGCATGGTGGAGCCGCCGATTACCAGCAGCGGCGCTGCAAGCCAATCTGCTCCGGTCCAGTGTGTCCAGCGTGCGCCAAGACTGGAGACGTCATCGAACGCCTGCACCATGCTCGTAAGCAGTCCAGTGATGGCCAGCGTCAGCCGTGCCGCATCCAGGTGTTTGCGCAGCGCGACCACCAAGATCACCAAGCCCCAGAACTCGCTGAGCTCAACCGGAATGGTGCTGACCACGTCGCAGATCAGGAACAGCTTGCCGGCACTGCGCGTCCAGTCGAACAACTGGAACGCTGTGTCAAGCAGTGTCATGCCAATTGCGGTTAGAGCGATTGTTCGTGTCCAGCGGGCGAGGCGTCGGGCACTATTCAGGCCCAGCAGATGCAGAAGCAGTGTCCAAAGGGCCAGGTTGTTCAGTGCTATTACCGGACCGATGAGTGCATACGACCAGCGGAAGGAAAGGAATCCGGGCATCGACGTAACAACATATAACTCGGTTGGGAAACACATCACCACGGCCAGCCAGACAAGTGCCTTGAATCTGCGGTCGCGTAACGCAGTAAACAGTGCCAACATGCCCACGCATAAGAACATCAGGTCGAGTGCTCGCGTGAACCAGAGACTGTTGCTCGTAGCCGCTGCGTGTGCTGCTGACAACGCTGCTATTGCCTCGGCACTGCCGATCTGGGGGACCTGAACCACGCCGCCTTCATAGGGCGAATTCAAGTAGACGATCGGGGCCTTCCAGACGCGTAAGGCCAGCACACCTTCGGTCGATCCATCGAGCTTTGCGATGGCGGGTACCCGGTCGCGCCAGAGATACCAGACAGGATTGGGTGGCACGCGCCCGATGGAGCCAATGCGCCTTCCGTTCCAGTAGATCTCGCAGGCGCTATTGACTCCCGGGAGGTACAGCATAAGCGGAAGCTGCGAGGCGGACGCTGGAATCGACACCCGCAGACGGTACCAGGCGAAGCCGGTGAGGCCGTAGTGCCCCTGCTCCTCCCATGTTTTGCCGGTGCGGATGGGCTCCCATGCGGAGTCGTCAAACGCAGGCTGGGCCCAAGCGAGATTATCTCCGCTGTGGAATTGCCAGGCACCGTCGAGAGGAATCGTGGCGCGGCCCAGATCTGTGAGCACCAGCGGCGGTGCGGCGTGCGCCGGCACAAGTGCAAGGCTGAGGACGGCTGTGAGCGCGAGGCGCCGGGCGCAACGAAGCAACGAGCGAGCGGATGTGAGCAAGGCGTGTCCTGTGAGTGCCGCAGGGAATGGACGACGTTGGACTCACTATAGCCAACTGGCGCGTAGTTGGAAACGGAGAAGTACGAGGGGCGAGTTCCCGGCTAAGCCGGGAACAGGAACCGCAGCATGGGGCGGACGCGGGTGGCCCAGCTGGCTTCATCGTGCGTGCCGCCGTGGATGCGCTCGAAATGCAGCGTATCGCCTGTGCACCAGCCGTTGGCGCTGAGGCGGCGGGCTAGCTGCTCGGTGTCGCGGAGTGTGCGCACGCCTTCCCTGTCTCCTACGTCGAGCCAGACACGGGGGCGCTCCCACACTTGCGGAGCGTGCTCGTTGAGGAAACCGAGGATGCTCTTGTGGTTCCACCAGACACTGGGCGAGAGCACGGCGAGCTTGCCGAAGTGCTGCGGGTAACGAAGGCCCAGGAAGAGCGTGACGAGTCCGCCGAGCGATGAGCCACCGAGGCCGGTGGAGACGCGGTCTGCGCGGACGCGATAGTGCGCGGCGATGAAGGGGAATAGCTCGCGCGTGAGCATCAGGCCGTAGCAGTCGGCCTGGCCGCCGCCGCGCTCGGGCTCGCGCTCGAAGGTGTACTCGTCGAGCCGGCGGTCGCCGGTGTTGTAGATGCCGACGATGATGAGCGGCTCCACCTCGCCGGCGAGGATGGCGGCGTCGGCGTGTTCCATCATCTGCCAGGTGCGGCCAGGAATGAATGACGTGCGCGGGTCGAAGAGGTTCTGGCCGTCGTGCATGTAGAGCACGGGATACGCGCGCGTGGGGTCGTCCTGATAACTCGGAGGAAGGTAGACGATCAGGTCGCGCTCGCCGGGCAGATAGATGCTGCGGAAGGCGCGATGGAGGCGCAGGCGCGGATGGGGCGTGGAGTTGTCGTCGATGTCGGGATGCTGTTCTTGCGTCAAAACTGTACGGCTTCTCCTTGTTGCGTGGTCATGGATGCAGGGAAAGACGGGAGAGTGGTGCGCCCGTCGCTGTTACATTAACAGGATACTGGCGACGGCCCG
>DATMUN010000148.1:0-4079 GCA_035563895.1 Occallatibacter sp.
GAGCCCGAACTTGCTTCAGAGAGCCCGTAGGCCGCAATCACCTCCGCCGTCGCCAGCCGCGGCAGGTAGCGCTGCTTCTGCTCCTCCGTGCCATACCAGACCAGCGGCAGCGACCCGATGCCCACATGCGCGCCAAACGCCGTGGCAAAGCTCGCCAGCACCGCCAGATGATCCGTTACCAGCGTGGAACTCACCTTGTCCAGCCCCATGCCGCCGTACTCCTCAGGAATATCCGGCGCCGTCAGCCCCAGCTCGCCCGCCTTGCGCAGCAGGCCGGGCATCACTCCGGGCTTCTTGGCCTCAATATCCGCGACTTGCGGCAGCACCTCTTCGCGCGCAAACTGCGCCGCCATCGCTGCTATCTGCCGCTGTTCCTCGTTCAGGTCCTCCGGAGTGAAGACCTCATGCGGCAACCGATTTTCAATCAGGAAACTACCGCCCCCAGCGGCGGCAACAGGCATTACGCGGGATGAAGACATAGAAGGTCGCTCCACGCCCGCCAGCTTAGCGCTTGGCCTCGCCTCTACGCAATCGCCCACCTCGCTCCGGCGGCTCTATCCATCCGTCTGCCTCTCAATCGCTTACAATGACCTGTATCTCGCTCCAGTGGGAGGCACCGCTCTGATCGCCGCGTTCGCTGATTGTTTATCTGTATTCGTCGGCTCCGCGTCCCTTCTCGCGCGGCATGCAGCCACTTTCATCGCGCTCTCTTCCCAGAACTCCCTGCGCCACTTCCTCAAGTCGCAGTACGCCGACCAGACCTTCAACGGCCTCTACCAGTGGAACTGGTTCGACCTCACGCTCCTCATCCCCTACTTCACCGTCATGATCGTGCTGTCCATCTATGGCCTCCACCGCTATACGATGTGCTACCAGTACTTCAAATACAAAAAGAACTACAACCCTAACCCCGTCAACCACTTTGACGAGCTGCCAACCGTCACCATCCAGCTGCCCATGTTCAATGAGCAGTACGTCGTCGAGCGCCTCATCGAGGCCGTCTGCGCCATGGAGTACCCGCGCGAAAAGCTCGAAATCCAGGTCCTCGATGACTCCACCGACGAAAGCTCCCAGGTAGCCGCCGACATCGTCGCCCGCTACAAAGCCCTCGGCCACCCCATCGAGTACATCCACCGCACCAACCGTCACGGCTTCAAAGCCGGCGCGCTCGACGAGGGCCTCAAGGTCTCCCGTGGCGAGTTCGTCGCCATCTTCGACGCGGATTTCGTGCCCCCGCCCGACTGGATCATGAAGGTGATCCACCACTTCGCCGAGCCCGACGTCGGCATGGTGCAAACCCGCTGGACCCACCTCAACCGCGACTACAGCCTGCTCACCAAAATCGAGGCCATCCTCCTCGACGCCCACTTCGTCATCGAGCACGGCTCCCGCGTTCGCTCCGGCGAGTTCTTCAACTTCAACGGCACCGCCGGCATGTGGCGCCGTCAGGCCATCGTCGACGGCGGCGGCTGGCAGCACGACACCCTCACCGAGGACACCGACCTCAGCTACCGCTCGCAGATGGCCGGCTGGCGCTTCAAATACCTGCCCGACGTCGAGTGCCCCTCCGAGCTGCCCATCGAGATGACCGCCTTCAAAACCCAGCAGGCGCGCTGGGCCAAGGGACTCATCCAGGTCTCCATCAAGCTGCTGCCGCGCATCTTCAGCTCCGGGCTCGAGCGCAAACGCAAGATCGAAGCCATCTACCATCTCACCGCCAACATCGCCTACCCGCTCATGGTCATCATGACCGTGCTCATCGTTCCGGTCACCATCGTCAAGGCGCTGCAAGGCTGGGCCGTAGTGCTCTTCTTTGACTTTCCGATCTTCGCCGCGTCCACCTTCTCCATCGCTGTCTTCTACATCCTCAGTCAGCGCGAGCTCCACCCCAAATCGTGGAAGAAGACCATCCTCTACATGCCCATGCTGATGGCCGTCGGTATCGGCCTCACCGTCACCAACTCCAAGGCGGTGATGGAAGCCATCTTCGGCGTACAGAGCGCTTTTGTCCGCACGCCCAAATTCGCCGTTGCCAAGAAGGGCGAAAAGTCGCAGGCAAAGAAGTACCGCAAGCGCCTCAAGCTCGCCCCGTGGATCGAGCTGTCGCTGGGCTTCTTCTTCCTCGGCGCCATCCTCTACGATCTGTGGTCGGGCAACTTCTTCACCCCGCCCTTCTTCCTCATCTTCATGGTGGGCTTCTGGTACACCGGCTTCCTCAGCCTGCTCCAGGGCCGCTTCGATCGCTGGCGCTCCAGCAACACCAACCCCGAAGAATCCAGCCCCAGACCCTTCCCCGTCGGCGTCTAGCAATCGAATTGGTGGCTCGATAAATCAGCGACGACTGCGAACCGCCAAGCCCGAATCGCATCTGCGAATCAGAGCCGCTCGCCCTTCTTGTGTCGCGCCCTGGTCCGGGACCAGTCGCCTCGGGCTTTAGGCACCTCGCTTAATCGGTGTCCGGCCATCATCGCCAACAATCTATACCTTCGTACAATTCACTTCCAGTTCTTGAGTCTCATAGACTGGGCTTTACGTCTTTTTAACAACTGTGTAATGTTTCTCACTTTACTAATCCTCCACGGCTGGATTGTGGAAAGTGAGAAGAGTATTCCTTGCTTCAACTCACGTCATTACTGATTCGAGCACGCTCTCGAATCTTTGCTCTGCGAATTGTATTTGGCGACATTTTTTAAGCCAGCACGACTTCGAGTTTCGAGACCGGCCGATAAACGCTCTGACTCTTCGTTCACGTGGCTGTGCTCAAGCCGGTGCCAACGGGATACAAGCTGGAGGCACGAGAAGTCTATTCTTTGCGTCAGGAGAAGCAGTGGATCACCTCACATGCTCTGAATCCCTGCATTCCGATTATTCGGAGAGCACTCGTACTGTTCTTAGATCTGCATCGAATGTTCGGCGCGATGGAGGTACTGGCAATTACATTTTTGTAGACAATGTGCGTTTCATCTCTATGGCCGCCATCGTCGCGCTGCACAGCTTTGGCTTAGTCGCCCTGGTTGCTGGTATTGCTCCCTCGAATTGGCTGCTAGGATGCCTGCTGCAGCTGTGCAAATTTGGCACTCTCGGATTCTTCCTTATCTCGGGATTCCTGATGGAGGAGAGTCTGAGGCGGAGAAGGTCCACTGACTATCTCGCGCGTCGCATTAAGACTACCTTCCTACCCTGGCTCATATGGTTCGGACTGTACACTTCACTAGCGCTTGTCAACCGCGTCATAACTGGCCGCCTCAATCTTTCCTCTTCTGGCGCTGATTACCTCGCGGTGCTCAGTGTCGTTTACGACCTGCTGTTTAGCACGGCCTACTGGTTTGTTCCCAACCTGCTTCTCGCCATCTGCGTACTTCTGCTTTGCAGGCGCCACCTTGCTAGCCTGTGGCTCGGAGCAGTATTGCTTCTGGCTAGCCTTTTCTATGGCATCGACGCATACACGCAATGGATTCCCGGAGAAACGCACACCAAAGCCCTGTTCGGATATGTCTTCTATTTGTGGCTCGGAGCTTGGGCTGCTCGCAACTTCAACAAGGTCGAGCAAATCACCGAACGGATCCCGTGGGCCGCGATCCTTGCAACTTCTCTTCTCTTCGGGATGGCGGCACTGATCGAGGGGCTTGTGCTCTACCGTATGGGAAACCCCGAGGCCTTGAATACGCTCCGCATCAGCAACCAGGCCTACTCAGTTGCCGTCACGCTGGCACTCTTCAAGGCCCGCAAGAGCCTATCCCCAAAAGCACTTAGAGTGCGCTCAACTACCTTTGGAATCTATCTGTCCCATCCCCTTCTCCTTGGACTGGGGCTCACCCTCGCAAAGAGAGGTGCTTTGCCAGATGTCTTTGCTCGCGCAGGCCATCTCGGCACCCTCGCATTGCTCGTTATGCTTCTTTGCGCTTGGTCAGTGGCCTATGCCTGTTCACTTGCGCTGACGCATGCCATAGCAAACCGGCCCCACCTGTGCTGGCTAGTGGGAGTGCGGGTCCCGAGGACGCTCGCTGGCAGCCAGGCAACACTCAATGAGGCACAACATGAGCAGAAGCCCGTCATACCTCGTCGAATTGAATACGAAG
>DATMUN010000149.1:0-6981 GCA_035563895.1 Occallatibacter sp.
ACCCGTTCCCGCCATATCGGCAGATGCCGTGGAAGAAGTTCGTCCTCGCAGATGTGACGGAGTCGCTTGTGCCTGGGGCCAACAGCATTGCCATTGAGCAGGTGAGCTATGCGCGCAGTGCCTATGAGCCGCCGAACACGCTGCCGATGATCGCAACACTGTTTGTTGAATACAAAGACGGGACGAATGCGACGTTTGCCAGCGACACATCGTGGAAGACAACGGCGAAGCCCGCAGCAGGATGGCAGGAGAAAGGCTTTGACGATGCAGGCTGGGCGAGCGCGATGGAATGGAAGGTGCAACCGGGACCGATGGCGACGCCACTGGGGCATCCGTGGATTACGGACTCGGTGAAGGCGCTGCGTACGGAGTTTGCCGCGGGTAAACCTGTGAAGTCGGCGCGGATTTATGCGACGGCGCTGGGCGCATACAACCTGTTCCTCAACGGAAAACCGGTCAGCGAAGACGTGCTGGCGCCGGGTTGGACGGATTATCGCGAGCGTGTTGTGTACCAGAGCTACGATGTGACGAAGCTTGTAGCGCAGGGGAAGAATGCGCTTGGAGCGCTGCTTGCGCCGGGCTGGTATTCGACGCCGCTGGAGTGGTATCAGCAGCCGAACAACTACGGCGATACGCCGCCGGCGCTGCGTGCGGAGCTGCGGATTGAGTATGCCGACGGCTCGGTGGAGTCGGTAAAGACGGGAGAGGGCTGGACGGCGCAGCGCTCGGAGATTTTGTCGTCAGAGATCTACGATGGCGAGACGCAGGATGCGCGGCGCATCGAGCACGGATGGAACACGGTAAACATGGCGGCAAAAAACTGGGCGAAGGCTGCGAGCATCAAGCCAGCTGCGGTCGAGATCGTGGCGCAGAACTTTGAGCCCATTCGCGTGGAGCGCGAGGTGCATGCCGTTACGGTCAGCGAGCCGAAGCCGGGGGTGTATGTCTATGACTTCGGGCAGAACCTTGCGGGGGTGGAGAAGCTGCGCGTGAGCGGCGCTGCGGGAACGGATGTGCGCGTCCGGTTTGCCGAGATTGTGAACGATGATGGCACGATCTACACCGACAATCTGCGTACGGCGAAGGCTACGGATCACTTTATTCTTGCGGGGCGCGGGGTGGAGGAGTTCACGCCGCGATTTACATTCCACGGATTTCGATATGCGGAGATTACGGGGCTGAAGAGTGCGCCCGGGAAGGACGCGCTGACGGCGCTGGTGATGCACACGGACGCTCCGTTTGCTGCGGCGCTGAAGACGGGCAGCACGATGCTGAGCAAGCTGTGGAGCAATATTCAGTGGGGGCAGCGCTCGAATTTTGTTGGTGTGCCGACAGACTGCCCACAGCGCGACGAGCGGCTGGGATGGGCTGCGGACGCACAGGTCTTTTGGCGTGCGGCGACTTACAACATGGACCTGGCAGCCTTCAGTAGGAAGTTTGCCGCGGACCTGCGCGGGACACAGTTTGGGACGCCGTACTACGGCATCTATGCGCCGGGAACGGCTTCGCCGCGATCGTCTGGAACTGGCGCGGGCTGGAGTGACGCGGGTGTGGTGATTCCGTGGACGTCGTGGATGCAGAACGGCGATACGCGCATGATCGACGAAAACTGGGATGCGATGGAGAAGTATCTGGCTGCGATTGAGACAGCGAATCCAGACGGACTTTGGAAGAACGAAGGCGGAATTCCGTTTGGCGACTGGCTCTCACCGGAGGGCGTGACGCAGTACGGGCTGGTGGCCACGGCCTACTGGGCGTACGACGCGCACCTGATGCAGCAGATGGCGCACGCCACCGGACGCACAGCTGATGAGCAGAAGTATGCGGCAATGTTTGAGAAGGTTCGCACTGCGTTTGAGAAGGCGTATGTAAAAGACGATGGCTATGTGCTGGGTGCGGACAACTCGCCTAGCGTTTTTGGAGCAATCAACAACCCTGATGCGAAGAGCAAGGGTGGGGACACGCAGACGGGGTACGTGCTCGCGCTGCACATGAACCTTATTCCAGATACGCTGCGACAGGCTGCGGTGGAGAAGCTGATCGGCAAGATTGAAGCGAACCACGGGCTGCTGGGTACGGGCTTTCTGGGGACGCCGTATCTTCTGGAGGAACTGACCAGGGCGGGGCGCGCGGATGAGGCATTCAAGCTGCTGTTGAATACGAGCTATCCGTCATGGGGCTACCTGGTGGAGCACGGCGCGACAACGATGTGGGAGCGCTGGAACGGCGATCAGATGAAGGCCGATCCGGGTATGAATTCATACAACCACTATGCGTATGGCGCGGTGGGTGACTGGATCGCGCGCTATGCTGCCGGCGTGGACACGACGCCGCTGGACGCGGGTTTCCATACGGTGGTATTGCAGCCGCACTTTGATGCGCGGCTTGGGTCGCTGGAGTTTCGCTATCCGTCGGCTTATGGCGTGATCGAGTCGAGCTGGGCGGTGAAGGGCGCTACAACAGAGTGGCATGTGACGCTACCGGCGAATACGACAGGATGGCTGGCACTGGACGATGCTGCGGCGGCGCGGTGGTCAGTGGACGGAGCACCGCTGAGCCAGAGCAGGCTGGCGACGCGCACAACGCACGATGGGAAGGCTGGCTATGAGCTTGTTGCCGGGAGCTATTCCTTCACTGTGACACTGCCGTAAAAGAGAAATGCAACAACGACAAAGGCCCGAGGTGATTGCCCCGGGCCTTTGTCGTTGTGGTGCGGCTAGTCGATTAGTCGATGGTCTCGTGCAAGCGGAGGTCGCGGGACGATGCGCCAACGCTGACGGTGCGCTTGCCTGCTGCGCGTACCCACTTGCCTTGAGCGGTAGACCAGTACTCAAGCTGTCGCGGGGCTACGTGGAGGCTGACGGTCTTCGAAGCGCCCGCCGCGATGTTGACGCGGTCGAAGGCTGCGAAGGACCGAACAGGGAACTGCACGCCGGCTGGGGTCTCGCTGGGTGCGCCGAGATAGACCTGCGGGACTTCGTCGGAGTCCATGGCGCCGGTGTTCTTGATGGAGACGCTGACGTCGAGGCCGCCGTCGGATGCCTTGGCGACTTTGAGGTCAGAGTAGGTGAAGGTGGTATAGCTGAGTCCGTGGCCAAAGGCGAAGAGCGGATCGATCTTCTCCTTGTCGAACCAGCGGTAGCCGACGTTCACGCCTTCGCTGTAGGTGGTCTTGCCGTCGACACCCTTCAGGGAACGTTCTGGATGTTTGGGATCGGTAGCGGCGTAGTCGGTGAGTTCCTTGGCCCAGGTCATGGGCAGTCGGCCTGCGGGGCTGGTCTTGCCGAGCAGAATGTTGGCGGTGGACCAGCCACCTTCGTCGCCGGGCCACCACATCTGAACTGCGGCCTTGACCTTGCCGATCCAGGGGAGAGCAACGGGCTGGCTGGTGTTCAGCACGACGATGGTGTTGGGGTTGACGGCTGCAACTTCTTCGACGAGCTTGTTCTGCTCGCCGGGCAGGCCGAAGACCGGGGTGAGACGCGTCCACAGGAAGACGACAGCGACTTTGGCCTTCTTCGCAGCGGCGATTGCGGCTTCGTGATCGGCTTTGCGCTGCTCCGGGGTGTACCAGTTAAGGCGCACCTGCACGGGGGTTGCTGACGTATCGAGCGAGGTGCTGATCTCGAGTGCGTGCGGCCCGGCGGTGAGTTCCACCGCGCGGCGCACGTTGTCGAGGCCGTCCGTAGTGGGAATGGCGTTGTCCTGGTTGGCCTGGAGGATGTCTCCGTGAACACCGCCCTGGAATGCGCCGGTGGCTGCGAGGCGCTTGCCGTCGAGCTTGATGACAGCGTTGGTGCCGAGCGCCTGCAGGTAGAGCCAGTAGCTGCCGGCATGCGGCGGAGTGAGCGTGCCCTTCCAGGTGACGACGGAGTTGGGTGCGAGGGCGTTGCCGTTCTTCACGGTGAAGTTGAGCTCGGCATCGGTCTGGTCGGCGCCTGAACCGCTGCGAACCAGGCCCGGCTTGCCGTCATGGCTAAGAGCGCTGGCCGGAACGGTGGTGCCGGTCATGTCATCATCGACGGCGAACTGGATGGCGCTGTTGCCGGATATCTTTCTGATGGCGTCGAGCGGGCCAACCTGGCGTTGCGGAAGGCCTACGGAGCGCTCGCCGTTGATGCCGATGGAGTCGACCTGTCCGGCCGTCGGTCCGATGAGAACGACAGAGCCGAGGTCGGCTGATTTGAGCGGGAGCACGTGGCCCTCGTTCTTCAGCAGCACGGCTGCGTCTTCGCCGGTCTTCTCGATGACCTTGGCGTTGGCCTCGATGGACTGCTCAGTGACGTCGTGCTTGGAGAGGCCATCCATGTAGCCGAAGTGGACGATCTCATAGAGCACACGACCTGCGGTGCGCGTGATGGCGGCCTCGTTGACGGTACCGTCCTTGAGAGCTGCGTCGAGCTTTTTGGTGTCGAGCTTGACGCCGAAGTCGCCCATGCCCTCGCGTACTGGTGCGGGCTCCTCGGGGATGTGGCCGCCGAACATAGCTTCGTTCATCTCCGCTGCCTGCTTGGGATCCATGTTGAGCGGAGGCGGTGGCGGCAGCATGTCAAAGAACGACGGAATGAAAGAGCCCATCGGACCGGGCTGGCCGCCGGGCATCTCCATATCGAGGCCTGCGTTGAGGAAGTTGATGCCGTGTACGGCGCCCCAGTCGGAGGTGACAAAGCCTTTGAAGCCGATCTCATCGCGGAGGATCTTTGTGAGCGTCGGCGCGTTGCCGCAGGCAAAGGTTCCGTTGATGCGGTTGTAGGAGCACATGATGGAGGAAACGTCTGCGCGCCTGATCGCCGCCTCGAACGGGGCGACGTAGATTTCGTGCAACGTCTGATCGTCGAGGAAGATGTTGGTGGCATTCGAGTCGTAGGCAACGAAGTGCTTGATCTGCGCCATGACGTGCTGGGATTGGATGCCCTTGACTTCGGCGACGCCCATCTCGCTGGTCAGGAATGGATCTTCGCCGAATGTGTTGTAGGCGCGTCCGAACTCGAGATCGCGAGCGATGTTCACGAAGGGCTGGAGGGCAACATCGATGCCAAGCGCGCGAGCTTCACGTCCGATGACGAGGCCGTTATCCTGCGCATCCTGCCTGCTGAATGTGGCAGCCACCCCCATGGTGGCGGTTTCACCTTGTGATGGGTGACGGGTCAATACTCCGGGAGGTCCGTCGGCGAAACGGAGCCCAGGTATGCCCAGGCGCGGAATTCCGGCGAGGTAGCCAGCCTGGCCCTGATAAACGGCAGGATCTTCCTTGGTGCCGTGGATAAGGACGATCTTCTCTTCGAGCGTCATCTGGCTGAGAAGCTTGTCGACGCGTGCATCGCCCGTAACGACCGGCACGGCCTGCCCGAGCGCGAATGCACCGCCCAGCAACAGAGCGGCTGCACTGAACGCGATCCGTCCGAGCCCGCGCCCGGACGTGCAACTGGAATCAATCTTCACAACATGCCCCCTTCAAACGACCTGAACGGCTCGGGGCAGGGATTCAGCACAGGTGAATCGCTTAACTTCGCGTCTTTCGATGTGCACCCTGGCCCGACGGCAAGCCAGTCTAATGCATGCGGGGCTGGTTGTGCTGCGACGAGCGGGAATTCAGGCGAATTCAGGCGGGCAGGGGCAATGCGGCTGAGAGGCCGGCTGCTTGCAGATCGTGCCGGAGCAGATCGACGGTGGAGAATTGGAGGGCCGTCATGCCGAGTGCTCGGGCGGCTTCGACGTTGTCGAGCCGGTCGTCGATGAAGAGGGCTTCAGGGGCTTCGACGCCGAGCTGGGCGAGCGTGTGGGTGTAGATGGCTGGGGCGGGTTTGGCCATGTTGAGCTGATAGCTCCAGACGGCGACATCGAAGTTGGCTATCCACGGGAAGGCGACGGTGATGCTGGCGAGAACGGAGTCGCCCATATTGGAGAGGATTGCGGTGCGCAGGCCGTGGGCCTTGAGCTGCAGTTGCCATGCCACCATGGCCGGGTTCTCGGTGGTCCACATGCGGGCGTCACAGGCGTTGAGCTCGTCGACGGCAGATGCGGGGAGGTCGAGCTGGGCGTCGCGAAGGAATTTCTGCCAGAAGGCAACTCCGGTGAGCTTGCCTTCGTCGTAGGCGTGGCGATCGGCCCAGTAAAGGCGCTCGAACTTCTCCACGGAGAGCCCGGTGATACGGACCATTTCATCGTGGGCTGCCTTGTCTGGTTGTCCTGTGAGCACCATTCCGTAATCGAATACGACCGCACGCAATGCCAAACAAAACCTCCGTGGGAGCGCCGATGTATGGTGAGAGAGGCGCCTGTATTTAGTGTGCATCATCGGGCGCGTGGAGTGCGGGGCGGGGAACGGATGGCGTTGTCAAAGCGGACGGCGTGGAATACGGAAGAGACGGCACTGGCGCGGGCGCATCGCGAGCGGGTGCAGGCGGGGCTGCCGCTGGCGGACCTGACGGCGTCGAATCCGACGCGGTGTGGTTTTCAGTATGATCCGGCGCTGCTGGCTCCGCTCTCTGATTTGCAGGCCCTGACGTACGATCCGCAGCCGCGTGGGTTGCTGACGGCGCGCGAGGCGGTGGAGCGGTACTACGCGGATCACGGCGTTTCGATCCACCCTGAGCAGATTATCCTGACGACTTCGACGAGTGAGGCGTATAGCTTTCTGTTTCGGCTGCTGTGCGACGCGGGGAGCGAGATCCTGGTGCCGCAGCCGAGCTATCCGCTGTTTGACTTTCTGGCTGAGCTGGACGATGTGCGCCTGAAGGCGGCCACGATGGTTTACGACCACGGGTGGCAGATCGATCCGGAGGGATTTAGGCGGGTGGTGTCGCCGGAGACGCGTGCGATTGTGCTGGTGCATCCCAACAATCCGACGGGGCATTTTACGAAGGCGTGGGAGGCTGAGGAGCTTGGCAAGCTCTGCCGGGAGCACGACCTGGCGCTGATTGTGGATGAGGTCTTCCTCGACTACGGCTTTGGAGAGCCGGCTGAGACATTTGCGGCGGG
>DATMUN010000150.1:0-15632 GCA_035563895.1 Occallatibacter sp.
ATTCACCGCATGCAGCCGGTGCTGGAGGAGAAGCTCTACACCGCACTCGAGGACTATCAGCTCGACATCATCATCGGGCAGGGGCCAGCGGCGCGTACGCACGTGATGGAGATTCGGCCGTTCACGTTTGTGGGCGCGACGACGCGGCCCGGCCTGCTCTCTTCGCCATTGCGCTCGCGTTTCGGGATTCTGCTGCGCCTGGAGTTCTACACCGACGAAGAACTGCGCATCATCGTCGAGCGTTCGGCTGAAGTGCTCGACGTGCCGATTGACCGCGATGGCGCATCGGAGATTGCTCTTCGCTCACGTGGAACGCCGCGTATCGCCAACCGGCTGTTGCGGCGCGTGCGCGACTACGCGCAGGTGCGCGGCACAGGCACCATCGATCGCGCGACGGCAAATGCCGCGCTGACCATGCTGGAAGTGGATGCGCACGGATTCGACGAAATTGATCGCAGGCTGATGAAGACGATCATCGAGAAGTACGATGGCGGCCCGGTGGGGTTGGGCACGCTGGCTGCGACACTGGCCGAGGAAGAGGACGCGCTGGAAGAGGTCTACGAGCCGTTCCTGATCCAGATTGGCTTTCTGGATCGGACGCCACGCGGACGCGTGGCAACGCGGCTGGCCTATGAGCACTTCGGCATCCCCATGCCTGGGCGGCAGGGCGGATTGTTTTAGAACGCGGGAAGAAACAGGGAGATTGTCATGGCACTGACTGAGTCAACCATGCTGGAGCTGGGCACGACTGCGCCTGACTTTGCACTGTCGGATGTGGTGAGCGGCAAGACTGTACGCCGCGACGACTTTGCCGGAGAGAAAGCGCTGCTGGTGATGTTTATCTGCGCGCACTGCCCGTATGTGAAACACCTTGAAAAGGGGCTGGCGAAGCTGGGCGCCGATTATGCGGGAAAACCGATTGCGCTGGTAGCTATCAGCAGCAACGATGCCGATAACTACCCCGCGGACAATCCGGCCGGGCTGAAGAAGCAGGCTGAGACAATGGGCTTCACCTTCCCCTATCTCTACGACGAGACGCAGGCTGTGGCAAAGGCTTACAAGGCTGCTTGCACGCCTGACTTTTTCCTCTTTGACGCTGATAGAAAGCTGGTGTATCGCGGCGAGTTTGATCGCAGCCGCCCCGGCAACGGCGTTGCCATAACAGGCGAAGATTTGCGTGCGGCTATAGATGCAGCACTGGCAGGAAAGCCGGCGATCACGGACCAGCGGCCGTCAATAGGCTGCAACATAAAGTGGAAGTAAGCGCAGAGAAGCGAAAGGGCTGCTGAATTCAGCAGCCCCCTCCTGCGTTCAGTTGACGAAAGCTAGAGCGTCAGCCCTTTCAGATACGCGCGAAACTGCGGGCCGAGGTCCGAGCGCTTGAGTGCAAACTCAACTGTGGCCTGCAGCATGCCGAACTTGTCTCCGGCATCGAAGCGCTTGCCTTCAAACGTATAGCCGAAGACCTTTTCTTCATTGACCAGCGCGCGCAGGCCATCGGTGAGCTGAATTTCGCCACCGGCTCCGGCCTTGGTCTTCTCCAGCAGTTCGAAGATGCGCGGGGTGAGCACATAGCGGCCGATGATGGCCTGCTTCGACGGTGCATCTTCCAGTTTTGGCTTCTCCACCATGCCGGTGCAGTTGTAGATACGCGGGTTCTGGGGATCGGGCGAACCTGCGAGTACGCCGTAGGCGGAGAGAGCGGGGCCTTCCACGGTCTGCGTGGCCAGCACCGAGCCGCGCTTCTCCTCAAATACGTCGATCATCTGCTTGATGCAGGGCACCTCGGCATCGATGACATCATCGGGAAGTATGACCGCGAAGGGTTCGTTGCCGACCAGTTCCTTTGCGCAGAGCACAGCATGACCAAGGCCAAGCGGATCGCGCTGGCGCACGTAGCTGACGCGAGCGAGCGTGGCGACGCTGCGTGAAACCTCGAGCAGCTCCTTCTTGCCGCGGCGTTCGAGTGTGGCATCGAGCTCGAAGCTGTGGTCGAAGTGATCTTCCATAGCGCCCTTGCCGCGCCCGGTGATGATGATGATGTGCTCGATGCCGGAAGCGATCGCCTCTTCAACGCCGTATTGGATGATCGGCTTGTCAACCAGAGCCAGCATTTCCTTGGGGATGACCCTGGTTGCAGGCAGAAACCGTGTGCCCAAACCGCCGGCAGGAAATATTGCCTTCCTGACACGCTGCATTGTTTTTGACTCCCTGTATGTATCTAGTCGGCTCAATCAAGTAGGTACAGAAAGGAGCCGGCTGAGCAAGCTACAGCGTTGGTGACTCGTCGCCCAGCAGCGCCTCCCGCACAATCTTAATTGGCGGCCAGCCCTGTCGCAGAAAATTATCGTGAAACTCTTGTAATGAGAAGGCATTACCCTGCTTCTGCTTCAGGTCGTCGCGGAGTTTCAGAATCTCAAGCTTACCGAGCGTGTAGTAGAGGTACGTCGGGTCAGACGTTCCGCGCTTGGTCTCGACGAGCGCGGTTTCCTTCGACTGATAGCCCTCTTTCTGGAAGAAGTCGACGGCCTGATCGAAGGTCATCGAACCGGTATGCATTTCGATGCCTGCAATGAAGCGGGCGTTGCGCAGCAGTGCGTCTTGCAGTTGGCCCAAGCGGAGAAACTTCGCTTCGCGCGCGTCCTTTGCGCCCTGCCCGGGCTGCCCATAGCCCTCGTCGAGCATCATCTGCTCGCAGTAGTGGGCCCATCCCTCAGCGTTGGAGTTGGCACCGAGCAGTTTGCGCACGCGACTGGGAGCCTGCGGAACCCAGAGGAACTGTACGTAGTGGCCGGGGTAAGCCTCATGGACGGCGGTCGAGATCACGGTGCCGACGTTGAACGAGTGCATATAGCCCTCGACCTGCGCGGGCGTCATCGATGGATCGGGCAGCGTGGCGTTGAAGTAAGCCTCAGTGGCGTGCTTCTCGAAGGGGCCGGGCGTATCCATCGACGCGAAGGTGGTGGCGCGCATGAAAGGCGGCGTTTCTTCGAGAATCGGCCGCACGTCAGACGGAATCGTCACAATGTGGTGCGACTGGATGAAGCCGATAAGGCTATCGAAGGTTGCGCGGAAGGACGGGAGGAGCTGGTCTGGCGCGGGATGGTTCTTGCCGAGTTCTTCAAGTACGGCGCGCGGGTCTTTGCCCGGCTCAAGCTCTTGTGCAACTTGCTTGAAGTGCTCCTGATTGCGGTGCAGGTCGGCCCAGCCAATTTCGAGCAGCTTGTCGAGCGGCGTCGTGACCATCTCGTCGTACTCGAGCTTCTTGCGGAATGTCTCTGCGCCAATGCTGTAGTCGCCACTGGAGCGCGCGAGCAGGTCGGACTTGAGCCAACCGAGATAAGACTGAAGCGCTTCGATGACCTGTGCGTTGGTGTGCGCAAATTCTTCTTTGAGCGCGGCGTCCTGCGCGTCGGCAAAAGCCAGCGGCACATCTTTCTTGAAGAAGTCGATGATGCCAGGCAGTTGTTCGATTGCGATCTCGGTGTAGATATGCGGCGGATTCTTCAGGTTCTGCCGAGCCTGCTGGAATAGTGCGGGCATGCGGCGTTCACGGGCAATCAGCGAGCGAAGCCGGTCGTCGGGGGAAGCGAACTTGCGCTCCATGAGCGCAAACGCTCCGTTGGCCGCAGTGCTTGAGTAGTTATCGGGATTCTTCTGCCACGACCGGACAACCTCGAGCGCAAGCAACTCCGAACGGATATTACCCAGCACCATCTCGCAATCGGCGCGCGTCGGCTGATCGAACGTTGCCTTGGCCTGTATTTCAGCAAAGCGCTTTTCGAACTTATGAAGCTCGGCAACCTGAGCGTTGATTGACGTGACGCTGAAGTCCTCAAGCATCGTGTCGTACTGGTGGTAGCCGGCGAGCGTGCCTGCGCTGGGCTCGTTGGGAAAGTACACCTGGTCGAAGTATTCGTTCGATACGTGCTCGAACTGTGTTTTCCAGTAGAGCGTGGAAATCTTCTTCTCAGCGTGCGCGGCGGGCATAGTCATCGCAATGACTCCAAGGGCTAGGGAAACAACAAACTTCTTCACTGATCCTCACAGAAATAGGATTACGTTAAGAGATATTTGCCGGCGCTGGGGCCAGATGTTCGAGTAGTTCACCGATCTCGAGCAGCACTTCGTCGGGTCGTGCAGATGATAACGGGTATTTGAGCACGCCCTGAGGCGTGAACTGTGCGCCGCGCTTGGCGTTGCGCGCCACGACACGCATCAGGTGCTGCGGATCGACCTTTGCATTCTCCGTGAAGCGAATGAGCAACTCTGCGCGCTTGCGATCAATCTGCGCAATGCCGATGCGTTCGCACTCCAGGCGAAGCGATGCGGCTTCAAGCAGGTAGACCGATGAGTCCGGCAGCGGACCGTAACGGTCTTCCATCTCGGCGCGCAGATCGGCGATGGCTTTCTCGCTCTGCGTGCCTGCGATCTTCTTGTAAAGACGCAGGCGCTGATTTTCTTCGGGCACGTAGGTTTCGTCGATACGCAGTGCGATGCCGAGGTTGAGCTGGGTTGCGGGGCGCTCTTCCCCGCCCTCGCCTTTCAGCTCCTTCACCGCTGCTTCCAGCATCGATGTATAGAGCTCGAAGCCAACGGCCTCGATGTGGCCGCTCTGCTCGCCGCCGAGCATGTTGCCTGCACCTCGCAACTCGAGGTCAAGTGCGGCGATCTTGAAGCCTGCGCCGAGGTCGGAGAACTCCTTGAGCGCGGCGAGGCGGCGGCGTGCAATTTCGCTCAGCTCTTTCTCTTGTGGGATGAGCAGGTACGCGTAAGCGCGACGATTGGAGCGGCCCACGCGGCCGCGAAGCTGATAGAGCTCGCTGAGCCCGTGGCGATCGGCGCGGTTGATAAGGATGGTGTTGGCGAGCGGAATGTCGAGGCCGTTCTCAATGATCGTAGTCGCGACGAGCACATCAAACTCGTGGCGCATGAAGGCAAGCATCACCTTTTCCAATTCGCCTTCGCTCATCTGACCGTGCCCCACAGCGATGCGTGCGGCGGGCACGAGCTCCTGGATACGCGAGGCGATCTCGTAGATGGACTCGACGCGATTGTGTACGAAGTAAACCTGGCCGCCGCGCTCCAGTTCGACTTCAACGGCAGAACGGATGAGCTTTTCGTCGTACTTGGCAACGACGGTCTGGATGGCCATGCGGTCTTTGGGAGGCGTCTCGATGACGCTCATGTCGCGCAGACCGACGAGCGACATGTGCAGCGTGCGCGGGATGGGCGTGGCGCTCATGGCGAGCACGTCAATCTCTTTGCGCATTTGCTTGAGGCGCTCTTTGTGGCGCACGCCGAAGCGCTGTTCTTCGTCGACGACCAACAGGCCAAGGTCCTGGAACTTGATGTCCTTCGAGAGTACGCGGTGTGTGCCGATGAGGATATCGACTTTGCCTGCCTCGACGCGCTCGACGATCTCTTTCTGCTCCTTCGCGGTGCGGAAGCGCGAGATCATGTCGACATGGATGGGGAACTGTGCGAAGCGGCGTTTGAATGTCTCGAAGTGCTGGAAGCAGAGAACGGTCGTCGGCGTGAGTACGGCCACCTGCTTGCCATCCTGCACGGCCTTGAAGGCGGCGCGCATGGCGACTTCCGTCTTGCCGTAGCCCACGTCACCGCAGAGCAGGCGATCCATCGGGGTTGTCGCTTCCATGTCCTGCTTGATGGCGGCGATTGCCGAGAGCTGATCGTCGGTCTCGTTGTAGTCGAAGGAGTCTTCGAACTCGCGCTGGAACTGGTTGTCGGGCGCGAAGGCGTTGCCTTGCGCGGCGTGGCGCTCGGCGTAGAGCTTGAGGAGCTCACCGGCCATATCCTGCATAGCCCTGCGCACGCGGGCCTTGGTCTTAACCCACTGCTGCGAGCCGAGCTTGTTGAGTACTGGCGCGGGGCCGGTATCGGTGGAGCGATACTTCTGGATCAGGTCGAGGCGTGTGAGCGGCACGTAGAGCTTGGCCTGCTCGGCAAACTCGAGGATCATGAACTCGACGGAGAGGCCGTCCTGCACGATCTCTTTGAGGCCCTGGTACTGCGCAATGCCATGCTCCACGTGCACCACGTAGTCGCCCATGGCGAGGTCGCGGAAGTCAGAGACAAAGGCTGCGGTCTTAGAACGCTTGGGTTCGACGCGCGCAGTAATATCAGCCTCATCATTCAGGTCATTGGCGCCGAAGATGATGAGGTTGGCGTTGGGAAAGCTGACGCCGTTAGCGATCTGCGTGCGCGCGAGGATGGGCACGCGGAGGTCGCCGGCCATGTAGCTGGCTTCGTCGTATACGGTTTCGCCGCCGTGCACGATGCGGCTGCCGAGGCGGTATGGGATCTGATAGTCGCGCAGCACGGTGGCCAGGCGCTCTACGTCTCCTTGTGTGGCGGCGGCGAGCAGGATGTGCTGCTCAGAGGCGATGAGGTTGCGCAACTGCTCAGTGAGCGCGGGGATGGAGCCGTGGAAGCGCAGCGTGGGCCGCGAGCTGAACGCCACTTCGCCGAGCGTTGAGTCCGTGTCGAGCACGTCGACGGCGCCGAGCTGATCGAGGTCGAGGCCGTGATGCGCCTCGAGCAGGCCGATGAGAATCTCCGGTCGGATATAGATGTCTTCTGGCCGAATGAGCGAACCGATGCCGCTGCGCTCGTGTCTCTGCTCGATTTTGTTCCACCAGCGCTCGATCTGGTTTTTGACCATAGCCGGCTCGTCGACGAAGAGCGCGCAGCGTGGCAACAGCTTGAGCAGATGGAACTCTGCGCCGGCAACGCAGCTGAAGAACTCCCAACCCGGGAAGACGCTGACGCCTCCGGCTGCGGCGGCTTCGTCGGCCAAGTCCTGGTCTTCGCCCTCGATGCGCTGGCGGCTAAGGCGTGCGTTGACGGCTGCGAGCAGACGCTCCGTGACTGGCGTCTCGGTTAGCGGGGCCAGGTGTGCCTCGTCGAGCCCGGCGAGGGAGCGCTGGGTCTCGGGGTCGAACTTGCGGATGGTCTCGATCTCGTCGCCAAAGAACTCGATGCGTACGGGGCGGTCGGCCTCGGGCGAGTAGACATCGAGGATGCCGCCGCGGCGCGTGAACTGGCCGGGCATCTCGACGAGGTCCATCTGCGTATAACCCACGCTGGCGAGGTGCGCGGTGAGGATCTCGACATCCATCTCTTCGCCGCGGCGCAGCGTGACGGCAAGGCTCGCGTAGAAGTCGCGATCGAAGAGGCGGAGCGCTGCAGCCTCTGCCGGGGCGATGAGGATGGAGACGGCGCCGGTGGCGAGCTTCCACAGCGCCGCGGCACGCTGCTCCTGCACGTCAGGGTGCGGCGAAAGGTTTTCGAAGGGCAGCACGTCGTGCGCAGGCAGACGAACGATGCGCGAGGGATCGATGGCGCCGGTGAGCTCGCAACCGGCACGGAGCAGCGGTTCCAGGGCCTCGGCGGCCTTGTTGTCCGGGACGATTACGACGACCGGCTGCTTGGCCGCGCGGGCAAAGAGGGGGATGTAGAGGGAGCGCGCGGTGGAGGTGAGTCCGGAGACACGACGACGCCCCGCACCAAGGCTGAGGTGCCTCTGTACGCGATCAAATGCGGTGGATTGCTCCAGCTCCGCAAACATCTCGCGGACGAACGGGAGGATCATCGAGGTCTAGTTTATCAGCGCGGTGCGGTGGGACGATGAAACCCCCTCGCGGGGAAGAGCATGCGAGAGCCTGGGCTCCCGGATCACTTAGAAGACGGCAGAAACGGATTCCGACGTTCGCCCTCCGTGGCAAATCCAGAGCCCTGAAAAGCAACCGCAGGTCCTTCGACTCCGTTTGCCGCAAAAAACGCGGCAAACTTCGCTCAGGATGACACATTTGTGTTCGTGCGGACTCTGGATTCGCGACGGCGAAACAGCTACATCTCTATTGGTCGCCAACAGCCTTGGTGAATGAGTAGAAGAAGTCCAGCGACTTCCAGTAGGAATCAACCGGCAGGCGCTCGTCGCGGCCGTGGGCGCGAACATCGCCGCGCTCAAGGGCTATGGCCGAGTAGCCGTAGCAGGGAATGCCGACGCGCGCGAAGTAGATGGAGTCGCTGGCGCCGTTTTCCATGATGGGCGAGACGGGCAGGCCGGGCCAGATCTGCTGCGTGATGCGGGTGAGCGGATCAAAGACCTCCTTGATGGGCGGAGGCGGTGCGATGGCTTTGCGCTCGGGCGCGGTGGACGCGATGTCGCCACCGTCGGAGACGTAGTTGACGGTGAGCTTCGGGTCGTCGAAGAGCTTGATGAGCGCCTGGCGAACCTCCTCGGGCGAGTGGCCGGGGAAGATGCGGCAGTTCACGTTGGCCTCGGCGTACTGCGGCAGGGCGTTGTGCGCGTGCCCGGCCTTGAGCAGCGTGGCCACGCAGGTGGTGCGGAAGCTGGAGTTCATGCCGGGGTCGGCGCTGAGGCGCGCGGCGGCTTCCATGTCGGGCGGCGTGGCGAGGATGGCGTGGAGGTCGGCCGCAGTCGGCCCCTGCTCAACCTCAGCCGCCTTCTCATACATGACGCGCGTAACGGCGTTGAGCTCGAAGGGGAACGAGTAGGCAGCAAGCTTGTTGAGCGCCGTAGTCAGCTCGTAGATGGCGTTGTCAGGCCGGGGCAGCGAGCTGTGGCCGCCGCGGTTGGTGGCGATGATCTGGAAGTCGGAGTAGACCTTCTCGGTGGCCTCGACGCCGGCCATCATGGGCTTGCCGTGGTCGAGCTCGACGCCGCCCGAGTCTGGATTGATGACGAATGCTGCGTCGACCAAGTCGCGATGGTGCGTTACGAGCCAGTCAGCGCCGTTGAACTTGCCGCCTTCTTCGTCGGCGGTGAGGGCGAGGATCAGGTCGCGCCTGGGCTTGTAGCCCTCGCGGTGGAGGCGCAGGAAGGTGGCCACGAGAACCGCATCGGACTCCTTCATGTCCTGCGTGCCGCGGCCGTAGAAGTAGCCATCTTTCTCGACGAACTCGAAGGGGTCGGTCGCGGTCCAGTCCGAGCGCAGGGCCTCGACGACATCAATGTGGCAGAGGAAGAGGACGGGCTTCGCTGTGGGCGTACCGGCGGCGTGGATGTGCACGACGAGGTTCTGCTTGTGCGGCGCGGGGCCGAGCAGATGCACATCGTCGGGCGAGAAACCGGCGTCGAGGAAGAGCTTCTGCATGGCCGTGGTGGCGGCGGTCACGCTGCCCTTCGGCGTGTCGGTGGTGTTGATTTCGATGAGTTGCTTGAAGATGGAGCGGGCTTCGGCGCGCTCGGCGGGCGAGGCCGTTGGAAGCGACTGGGCGACAACGGGAATCGAAAGAAACACAGCGGCTGCGGCCGCTACGAAGCGGAAGGCTCTGGATTTGGGCTGCATGTGGGCATTGTACGGCGCGGGCGCGAAGAACCCGATAAAGAGCTGCATCTTCGAGTGAGCTTTCGGTTGGCGAGGCTGCGGGGGCGGGTTTATTGTGATTGGCGCTGGCCGTGAGGTGCCCTAATGCTCTCCAAACTTACCGCTGTGGTTTTGTTTGTATCCGCTGGTTTTGCTGCCGCGCAATCTGCGCAGCATCATCCGAAGATTACGGGGATTTCGCATCTGTCGGTCTACACGACGGATACAAAGGCGACAGAGCACTACTACGCTACGGTGATTGGAGCGGCGAAGCTGCCTGATCCTGAGAATCCCAAGGGCGTGAAGTATGCGTTGAGCGCGACGCAGTGGGTTGAGGTGCTGCCGCTGCCTGCCGGCGCGGGCGTGAATCGGCTGGACCACTCGGCCTTCAATACGGATGACGTTGAGGGGATGCGTGCGTATCTGGCGGCGCGCGGCTGGAAGACTCCGGGCCACACGATGAAGGGCGCGGACGGCAGCCGGTGGTTCGGCGTGCTTGACCCGGAGGGCAACAAGATCGAGTTTGTGCAGCCTGCGGCGGGCGCGAAGGTGGATGCGCCGAATGCCGTTGGGCATCACATCATCCACATCGGCTTCCTTGTACACAGCCGCGCGAAGGAAGACGCGTTCTACCGCGACCTGCTCGGCTTCAAGCCCTACTGGTTTGGCGGAATGCAGGACGACAAGATCGACTGGGTAAGCCAGCAGGTGCCGGATGGGCATGACTGGCTGGAGTACATGATGACGAGCGGCCCCTCGGGCTCGGGGATTCCGGCCGAGATGTCGCAGCGGCAGTTGGGCGTTCTGGATCACCTTTCCATCGGCGCGGTCTCTGTGGACACGGTCTACGCCGGCCTGAAGGCGAGCGGGCGGATGGAAGGCACGCGGACCGATGCGCATACGCAGATTGGGAAGGACGGCAAGGGGCAGTTCAACCTCTACGATCCGGATGGCATCCGGCTGGAACTGATGACCTTCCACGCGCTGGAGAAGCCCTGCTGCTCGCCCTTCACGGCGGACGACCCGGCGGAGTGAGGAGCAACGAAAAAATCCAGCAAGGTTCACGATAAAATCAAGCTAACCATGCCTGCCGTCGCGAATTCACCTGAGATTCTGGCCAAGTACGAACCCGTGATCGGGCTCGAGGTGCACGTACAGCTGCTGACAGCCACCAAGGCGTTCTGCGGCTGCGCCAACCAGTTCGGCTCTGCGCCCAACACCAATGTGTGCCCGGTGTGCCTGGGGCTGCCCGGCGCGCTGCCGGTGCTGAACGAAAAGGCTGTGGAGTTTGCCACGCTGGCCTCGATGGCGCTGAACTGCACCATCAACGAGCGGTCGATTTTTGCGCGAAAGAACTACTTTTACCCCGACCTGCCGAAGGGTTACCAGATCTCGCAGTTCGACAAGCCGCTGGCCGAGCACGGCTGGATCGAAGTGCCCACGGCAGACGGCGGACGGAAGAAGATCGGCATTACGCGCGTGCACATGGAAGAGGACGCGGGCAAGAGCATCCACGACGGTCTCGCGGACTCGGGCAAGTACACCTCGCTCGACCTGAACCGCTGCGGCACACCACTGGTTGAGATCGTCTCCGAACCGGATATTCGCACGCCGGACGAGGCCTTTGAGTACCTGACGCGGCTGAGGGAGATCCTGCTGTACACGGCTGTCTCCGACTGCAATATGGAGGAAGGCTCGCTTCGTTGCGATGCCAATGTGAGTGTCCGCCTGCAGGGCACGGAGAAGTTTGGGACCAAAGCCGAAGTGAAGAACGTGAACAGCTTCCGCTTTGTTCGTCAGGCGCTCCAGTACGAGATCGAACGGCAAATTGAGGTGATCGAGGAAGGCGGAAGCGTGAAGCAGGAGACGCGCCTGTGGAACGCGAATGAGGGACGTACCTACTCGATGCGATCGAAGGAGCAGGCGCACGATTACCGCTATTTCCCCGAGCCGGATCTGCCGCCGCTGATTGTTTCGCCCGAGCTCTTGTCCGAGACACGGAAGAGGATGCCGGAGCTGCCGGAGGCGCGGCGGGCGCGCATGATCGCGGACTACGAGCTGAACGAGAAGGACGCGCACACGCTGACTGCTTCGCGCGAGTTTGCCGACACGTTTGAGGCAGCGGCGAAGACGGCCAAGAGTCCGCGCCGCGTGGCCAACCTGCTGCTGAGCGAACTGGGCGGACGGCTGAAGGCGCTGGACCTTGAGCTTGACCAGTCGCCTGTCTCGATGGCCGGGGTGGTGCAGGCTGCTGATCTGCTGGAAGAGGGCAAGATCAGTTCGAAGCAGCTCAAACAGCTGCTCGACATCTGCTTTGAGAAGAGCGAGGACTTCCCTGCCGTCTACGAGCGGGAAAAGCCGCAGCAGATTACCGATACGGCGGCTATCGAGAAGATGATTGATGAGGTGATTGCCGCCAACCCGAAGCAGGTGGAGCAGTATCGCGCCGGCAAGACGACGATGGCTGGATTCTTCGTCGGGCAGGTGATGCGCGCGTCGAAGGGACAGGCCAATCCCGCGCTGCTGAACGAGTTGGTGACGAAGAAGCTGGAAGGCTGATGCCATGTATTCGGCGCGGTTTCCGGAGCGCAAGTGAGAACGAGGTGGATTCGACTGTGACGCTCTCATCGGTACCGCGCCTGCTGCGATTTGCACGACAGCTGCCGGAGATCGTCGCCAATTGCGCACACTTTCGGGTCGGGTTTGTGCTTCCCCGCTGGTTCCGCACACCGCACCGGGTATTTGTGGGCAGACAGTGGGTTCCGCTCTCGGCGCCAGAAGGCGACAGAACCGAGAGCGCCTTCGTCGACTGCTTCGTGCGCAATGACTACGGCCTCGGCAAAGGACCAGGCTCGCCGAAGACGATTCTGGACATTGGCGCACACCTGGGATTCTTCTCACTGGCAGCACGCAGCCGCTATCCTGCGGCAACCATACACGCCTATGAGCCGAATCCACGGGCTCTGCCCTGCTTGCGCTCCAACACAACCACTGCCCGCGTGGAGGTGTTTGCTGAAGCCGTTGGCGGTGAGGCGGGACGGGTTGCGATCATCGATGACGGCCCTTCGGATGAGGCGCGCGCCCGGCTGGTTGCGGGCGATGCAGAGGGAGTCAAGCAGGTGCGGCTCGAAACGGCCGTCGAACGGATAGGTGGCGAGGTGGACCTGCTGAAGCTCGACTGCGAAGGGGCTGAGTTTGAGATCCTGCAGCCGGGGCCAGTGTGGCGGCAGGTTCGCCAGATCCGGATGGAGTATCACTTCTATGCCGGAGGAGAGTTGTCTGCGTTGATTGCGGTGCTCAACGAACTTGGCTACATGATCGACAAACTACAGCCGTATCACGCGCAGGCGGGCATCCTGTGGGCCACGCGCAAGGCATAGAAAGAACTGATTTGAACGGAAGCCTGCCCGGAGCAGTCGAACCTGGCGCTCCGGACAGCTGCTGTGGAACTACTTGAGCTTGAGCTCGGTCTCGAAGTCCTTGCGCGCATCCCATGAGCTGACGGTCTTGACGGGAGTCTTCCTGCCGTCTTTTTCCGCCCACAGGTCAAAGTCGAGCGACATGTTGACCTGCGCAAAATGGAAGCGCCCGTCCTGTGTGGAGGTAAAGCTGCGAATTGCCTTGGTTTTCTGATTTTTCAAGAAGACCGTCGCACCGGCAACGGGCTTGGAGTCTGCATCCACTACCGCACCCGTAACGCTGCGCTGGCCCAGGTTCTGCGCCTGTGCAACGAACGCGGCTGGAGTGCGCGAGACTACGGCTGCTCCCCCGATCAGTAGTGCCAGAACCGCATAGACGGCCCACTGTGCCCGAATCACCTTCACTCGTCTTCCTCCTCTTCCTCGTCGTAAACTTCCTCATCTTCGTCTTCGACATCTTCGTCGACGCGGGACAGTTCCAGAGGCTCTACCCCGACTACCTCGTACTCTGAACCACATTCCTCACAGGCGATTACATCGCCTTCTTCCAACTCGCCGATTTCAACATCAAGCTCGTTTTCGCACTCAGGGCAACTCGGCATGGCAGCCTCCTCTCTCAAGGCAGTTGTTAGTTTGTATGATGACGCAATTTGCGGTACGACTCCGCTAGTTTTAGTGACGATCCTACCTCAGGTCAAGAGGCCCCTCTCGCAGCCTCTGCTACCACGGACCCCGTCCCGCGGAGCATGTCGCGCTGTCGCGTGGGTTTGCACAATTTCTGTTTTCAGTAATTTCATAGCTCGCAGACCGGGAATGGCATTTCGATATACGGGTCTAGCGACACCCCGTACCAACTGGTGCACTTAGATCAGACGAGGAATTGCGCCGAGGGTTTGACACCTGCGAAGTACTTTTTCCAGACGGACCGAATTGGGGCGTTCGCACCAATTCGCCGACCGATTGCATGACACCCCCGGACGCGACGATTTACTCTGAGGACGGTTATGCGCAGAATCGGCTCCAGCCAGCTTGCCTTCCCCGACTTCCGCGGCGCCACGCGCCTGCTGATCCTCGTCAATCTGGCTACGTTTTTTGCTGGTTTGCTGTTGAGTGTAATCAACAGCCGCTTTTTTGGATGGCTTGCAGAGCGCGCCATGTTCTCGCCGGAATCGTTCCTGCACGGCTGGCTCTGGCAACCGCTCACCTACAGCTTTGTCCACAGGCCCGATGCAATCATTGGCACGCTGCTTGAACTGCTTTCACTCTGGTTCCTGGCAGGCTTTCTTGAGTCGTACCACGGCGAAAGCTGGGTGCTCGGGCTCTACGGCGTATCTGTACTTGGAACTGCTGCAGCGGGTTTGCTGATCTATCTCGCTGGAGTCGTGCTGCACATTTCAATCGCGCAGGTTTCTTTCTACGGCTGCTTTGGCGGCATCTTCGGACTGCTTGTCGCCATCGGAGTGCTCTACGGCGACACGCAGTTCATGATGTTTCCGCTGCCCATCTCCATCAAGGCACGCTACCTTGCTGTGATCTATGTACTGCTGGCACTGGCCATGCTTGCCAGCGAGCAGCATATGTATGCCTTTGCCCAACTGGGCGGGGCGGCGGCGGGCTGGCTCTACGTGAGCACCATGCGGCGAAGGGACCTGAATTTTGCACTCAGCGAACAATGGTATGGCCTGCGCAATCGGTACTACCGCTGGAAGCGGCGCCGGGCTGCGCGCAAGTTCGAGGTCTACATGAAGTCGCAGGGACGCACCGTGCGCTTCGACGGCCAGGGCCGTCAGATCGATGACTCGCCAGACGATAAATCCCGCTGGAACTAGAACTTAATACCTGCATTGCTCGCCGGTGCCTGGAATCCGGGCCTGCTTGCATCATCGTGCGCATACCTCGTCGTGCACGCCAGTCGGCCCGATCTATGCGCAGGGGCTGTCTGTTTCTTGAAAAACATTAACCCGCCATAGGTATGTGACTCCCAAGAAAGTTGCATTGTGGCAGGTGACCTACAACAGCACACTGTAAGTGAGCCTCAGGATGGGTGGAAGTGCACGGGCTCGTTCGACACGGAATCCTTAAATTCGGATTACTCGACCGCGGATGGTGCGGTTTTCATCGGGCGATGCAGATGAGGCTATAGATGAGAGTTTCTACAAAGCTGCTGGTCTTGCTCCTGATTTCTTCCCTTGCTGTGCTTGGGTTATTTCTCGTGGGCGAATGGGGAAATCGTCACGCAATCTCGCCGCTGACGATTCTCATTACCGTAATCATCACGTACGCAATTGCCGGTTTCGCGCTGTCGCGCTGGTGGCACTCTGCCGATCTGATCTCGGGAAGCAAGTCAGCTGAACTGGCGATGGAACGCCGCATCGAAGAGAGAACACGCGCGCTGCTGCAGGAGATTGACGAGCGCAAGCGGGCGGAGCATCTGAACCGCGGGCAGAAGCATGTCCTCGAGATGCTGGCCGACCCGGGCGATCTGACTACGGAAGAGATTCTCAAGGCTCTCGCCGATGTTGTCGCTTCAAGGGATCAGGGCTGGGAGTGCTCCATCTACCTGGTAGAACGCCGCGGAAGAATTATGACGCTCGCAGCCTCGTCCAGCGTTCACGAGCGCATGGCCGACTACTTCAACACTGTGGGCAAGGACTATCCTGACACTCCGGAGTGCCAGGCGGCATTTTCGGGAGAGATGCATGTCGTTGAGCATCTGAGCCAGGTCGATGTTCCGTGGAGCCGGATGTTGGTGGGCAACGGAATCTTCTCGGCGTGCTCACTTCCTTTCTGCTCGACTACATCGGGCCGCTTGACTGGCGTGTTGACCGTCTACTCCCGCGGCCGCTCGGCAGCTGAC
>DATMUN010000151.1:0-6053 GCA_035563895.1 Occallatibacter sp.
CGGCGTTGCCAGCGGAGACGGCGTGGTTTCAAAGCTGCCCACCGCCGACGTAGGCGCCGAAGACACAAAGCTGTTACTTCGCCTGCTGGAGCACGACCCTGCCGAGGTCGAGTTCCACTACACCAACCGTATCCGCGAGCACGTGAAGGTCAACAACGTCGTCGCCGAGATTCCCGGCACCGATGCCAGCGGCGAGTACGTTGTCATCGGCGGCCACCTCGACTCCTGGCACCTGGGCACGGGCGCCGAAGACAACGGCACCGGCGCGGCCTCAGTGCTCGCCATCGCGCAGGGCATGATGGCCGCTGGCGTCAAGCCGCACCGCACCGTGCGCTTCATCCTCTTCGGCGGCGAAGAGCAGGGCCTCTTCGGTTCCATCCACTATGCACGCGACCACGTAAACGAGATGGCAAAGTGCGCGGGCGTGTTCGTCACCGACTCCGGCGCAGAGCCCCCGCAGGGGTGGCTCGTCTTTGGCCGCGACGACGAGAAGCTGGCGCTCGAGCCGGTCAAGCCCTTGCTCGCGGCGCTGGGAGCCGGAGAGACGAGCGACGACGGCGAATTCACCTTCAGCACCGATCACGCGCCGTTCCTCATTCACGGCGTGCCCGCGTTTGTGCTGTGGACCGGCTACGACAAGTACATGAAGCTGCACCACAAGCCCAGCGACACCTTCGACAAAGTGGATCAACGCGATCTGAACCTGGGCGTAACGGTGGTGGGCATCACGGCGCTCGCGATTGCCGACGCGCCGCAGTCGCTCAAGCACCTGTCGCAGTCGGAGACGGAGGACCAGCTCAAGGCCATCAAGTCCTTCAATCAATACGACGACATGCGCAGCCACCACATGTTTTAATGTGCGTGCAATCAGGCCGGCCGCATAGCCGCGGCCTGCCCGCAGGGCGCACATATACAATACGGACTGTGCCGCAAGAAGCTTCGTCGTCGCCCATCATCATTGCCGACAACCTGAACAAGGTCTACGCCGCCGGAAAGATTCTCGTCTCTGCCGTGCGCGGCATCTCCTTTGAGGTTGAGCCCGGCGAGTTTGTCGCTATCGTGGGCCCGTCAGGCTCCGGCAAGTCCACGCTCTTCTATCTGCTGGGCGGGCTCACACGCGCCACCAAAGGCCGCGTAGTGATTGACGGCGTTGACTTTGGCAAGCTCAACGACGCCGAGCGCACGCGGCTGCGCAAGCACCGCATTGGCTTCGTCTTCCAGAAGTTCAACCTTCTGCCCACGCTCTCCGCCATGGCCAACATCGAGATCGCCTACACCATCAGCGGCCGCACCGAGCCGATGGATCGCGCCTATCTCGATCACCTGAGCGACCTGCTCTCCATCCAGGGCCGCCTCAAGCACCGGCCAAGCGAGCTGAGCGGAGGCGAGCAGCAACGCATCGCCATCGCACGCGCGCTCATCACCCGTCCGGCCATCGTGCTCGCAGACGAGCCTACCGGCAACCTGGACACCAAGAACTCCGACGCCGTGCTCCAGATGCTGCAGCGCTCCAACCGCGAGCTGGGTCAGACCACGCTCATGATCACCCACAACCCTGAAGCCGCCTCGATCGCCGGCCGCATTCTCCATATGCGAGACGGCCAGATCGTCAAGGTGGAAAAAGGCTCCGGCGCGCAACCGGTAAGCACAAAGAACACAATGAGTTCCGCGGCAGTTTGACCTCGACTGCACAGACCGGTATACTCGATTTTGCAGTAAGCGGGAGTAGCTCAGTGGTAGAGCATCGCCTTGCCAAGGCGAGGGTCGCGAGTTCAAATCTCGTCTCCCGCTCCAACCGCCCTCCGGTGCCAGCCGGGTTGGCTACGGCGGAGTGGAGCGCAAAATAAGAAGACAGCCCTGCCAAGGCGCGGTACCCAAGTGGTAAGGGAGAGGTCTGCAAAACCTTTATGCGCCGGTTCGATCCCGGCCCGCGCCTCCAAAATCCACCCAATAAAAGTCAATAGCTTGTACCAGGTAAGAGCGGCTTCACACGGCTTCGCGAGTGCTCGTGCGCTTTCTAGGCTCTCCGTTTGCTTTTGTGTGGGGGATCGGACTAAAACCAAGTCGAATTATGCTCCGGCATCAATGCAAAAGGGCTTCGATGAGAAGTCTTCTCTCCGACGTAGATTCCTGCCTCGCTCCGTGCAATCAGAGAGAAGAGTCTAGCCGCGTTTGAGTGTCCGCCAAGACTGATCCAAATAGACGGCCACGATCCCGGCCAGTGGCTTGGCTCGAGAAGGCTGAGGACTTTTGCCGACGTAGAAGCGCTCTTAGGGAGCGTGTGGAAGTCTCGAGACAGATGAAGGTGGATTGACGAAGCGCCTGCCGATGAGGCGATGCGCCAGAGCATCCGCGTGATGTCTTCGTCTTATTGCGAATGGTTAGGTGGAATGGAAAAGGGTTTGTCGATGGTCTATTCTGAAGCTTCTGTGAACTTGTCACTTGAGGATACTGAGGACCGGTATGCGGGGTGATTTCCGAGTGGGCGAGCGCCTCGTTCGCCCCCGGCTCAACTCAATTGAATATAACGATTCGATTCTGCGTCTTGAACCCAAGGTGATGCATGTGTTGCTCGTCCTGGCCGAGCATGCAGGAGATGTCGTTACCCGAGAGAAGCTTCGCGAGACTGTCTGGCCAGATATCTTCGTCGGCGACGATGTATTGGTGCGTGCCATCTCTGAGCTGCGTCGCGCCTTCCAGGACGACCCTCATACGCACCACACGATTGAGACGATTCCGAAGGTCGGCTACCGGCTGATCGCGCCGGTAGTCGAGGCAACCGAAGAACCTCTTCCTGTCGTAGCGTCCTACGAACCTGACTTCGGTTCGGCTGTATTGCCGGAAGATGAAGCCGTGCAGCCGTCTGCAGTCGCTCAACTCCAACCGCTTCCGTATAGACGATCACGCAGGATGTTGCTGCTGACGGCGGTGCTGGTTCTGATCAGCTTCGGAGTCGTGGTGTTGGGTGTGCACACTTACGTCCAGCGAAGCGGCGGTCGGGTGGTGGCTGCTTCTCCTCCCAAAGCAACGGTTGTGCCAAGCGGTCCGCTGTCGCCGGGCAGCTGTACGCCGATCTCGGGCGCCATATACGAAATCGAGAATCAGCAGACGGGTGCGGTACTTGAGGTTCCGTACGCCTCGGCCACCAACGGCACACTGCTTGATCAGTGGAAGAGTAACGGTGGCGACAATCAGCGGTGGATCCTTACAGCGAAGGGGCCCTACTGGACATTTACCAATGTATCCAGCGGCAAACTGCTCGACGACCCTGGCGCCAATCGCACGTCCGGCGTGCAGGTAGATCAATGGCAGACCAACGACGGCGAGAATCAGAATTGGATTGTTCTTCCAGTGGGTGACAAGAGCTGCAAGATCATCTCTCAGGCCAGCGGCCTGCTGCTGGATGTTATGCGTGGCGAAAATGCCAATGGGACGGCGATTATCCAGTACACGGATAACGATGGGTCCAACCAGCACTGGATCTTCCATCTGATCCGGAAAGCCGGATAGCGCGGCGGCTTCGTTCTGATCTGTCCGTGCCGTGGCCCAGCGAATCCTCTCAAGTCACAGCCAGTGTTCCGTAAGCTGGGGCGGAGTGCGCCTAGCCCCAGCGGTGCCGCTGTACGGACGTGCACCCGTCAAGGGGAGGGGTACTTGCCTCCCTCGTGCCCGGCGGCTTGCCAGAGGCTCAAACCGGACCGCTGCGATTTGTACCGCAAACCGGTAAAGATCCGATTGTCAGGAAGGAATATTTGCCTCTCCGCACCCTCGAGTTTGTCGCCGATTCACTTCGTCCGGGCGAATTACGCTGCCGTTCGAGAGGGAGATTAGGCGAAGCTCGATTCAATATCTGATTGAAAATAAACACGATACTTGGCTTCGGAAAAACTTCGGATTTTCTACAAGGTTTTTCCCTCCCCAATTGTTGCTTTGAGTTCTTAACTTTCTAGCCGCTGAGCCAAACCGTTGGCAGCCGTGCTCAAAAAAGCAGGCCACGGGGAGACCCAGCAGGCACAGGGGAAGGCAGTGACCCACAGATTCAGAGCGGGCCGGCAGGAATCGCAAGGGAAGTTGGATCGGTATTTTAGTAAACGTTTCCAACGAGTCCTGCCTGGCCAGCTTTCGGGTGCGCGAGATGGGCGACTACCTGGTCCTTGTGTGCACAACTATCAACGAACCGGAGATCGTCGAGTTTGACTCGAGCCGGTGCTCATACCTGGGCAAACAACCGTCCGTTTTTCGGACAAGAGGTAGTTTTGTTATGAAATTTCGAGGCTATGTACTGCTTCTGCTGTTGTGCTTCTGTATCCGTGGTGTCTGGGGGCAGGAGTTCACAGGACGGGTCTCAGACCAGTCGGGAGCAGCAGTGACGACGGCGACCATTGAGGTCCGCAATCTGCTCACAAACGAATCAATCAAGACTGAAACGAACGGATCCGGAGTCTATACCGTTCCGTATCTCAAGCCGGGCAAGTTCAGCGTGAGTGCGACGGCTGCGGGCTTTGAGAGCGTGATCAAGAACAACATCACGCTCGAAACCGGCAAGACCGGCGTGGTCAATTTCGTACTCAAGATCGGCTCCGTCTCATCTTCGGTGACGGTGGAAGCCAACGTTGACCTTGATTTAGGCAAGGCCGACCGCGGCGAGGTTGTTGAGAATGCCCGCGTGACGGAGATGCCGCTCAACGGCCGCGACCCAGAACTGCTGGCCGAACTGAATGCAGGCGTCGTCTGGGGCAACAGCCAGAACTACTCGCAGTATCAGCGCCCGTTCGACAGTACGATGACGAGCCTCACGATCAACGGCGGTGGCGCGGCGAACAATGTTCTTCAGCTCGATGGCGTGAGCAACGACTCCGGAAACGGCAACGGCGTAGCCGGCTACGTGCCTCCGGTGGATGCGGTGCAGGAGTTCAAGATCATCACCAACCCGTACGATGCGCAATTTGGACGCGGCCAGGGTGGTGTGGTCGACATGAACCTGAAGACGGGCACGAACCAGCTCCACGGCGACGCCTACGAGTTTGCGCGCCGCAGCTGGCTCGACTCCGATACCTGGCAAAACGACTGGCTGAATGCCACGCAGGGAGCCGGAACTGCTCCGAAGGGGCGCCACAAACTGGACCAGTTTGGCTTTGAGCTTGACGGCCCTGTTTACCTACCGCACGTCTACAACGGACACGACAAGACATTCTTCCTGCTGCAATTTGAGAATTGGGACGAATCGGTTCCCAATACGCTGGTCACTTCGGTCCCCGACCCCACGTGGCTGACGGGCGACTTCAGCAACCTTGTATGGTGGACGGGCAGCGCCTATTCGCCGATTACGCTCTACGATCCCACGACGATCCATCAGGACTCGCACGGTAACTGGGTCAGGGATCCCTTCACGAACAATCAGATTCCTACCAATCGCTTCAACGCCGTGGCATCGGCGCTTCTTGCCTACTACCCGAAGCCGAATGTGACACCTCCGTCGGGCACCAACCCGTTCGCAAACAACTACACCACACAGAATCCAACCACTGACACCTACCGCAACGTGTTGGCTAAGATCGATCACAACTTTGGCCAGCGTGACCGCATGACGCTCCGCTACGGCTACTGGGAACGCTGGGAAGTGCGCAGCGACAACGGCATGCCGGGCCTGGCGAAATCGGGAGCAGAGCCTTTCGGTCAGCACGGGCCTACGTTTGCAGGTGAATGGGTGCACACGTTCTCGCCTTCGCTGGTCTTCGATCTTCGCGGATCGGTGATTGTGCGCAACAACGGCTGGAACAACGGACCGCAGAACTTCCCAATGAGCTCGATCGGCTGGGATGCGTCGCAGCTTGGCACGCACATGCCTTATATGGAGATCAGCGAGTTTGCTTATCTCGGAAACCAAGGCGCAAACATCGACGTAGAGAACGCGGCGGCCCTGTTGCCGTCCGTGACGTGGATCAAGGGCAAGCACACCGTGCACTTCGGTGTGGATCTGCGGGATATGCAGAAGGCTATCAAGTCCACAGAGGACGGGCCGAGCTTCTGGATTGACCGTCAATGGACTCAAT
>DATMUN010000152.1:0-7689 GCA_035563895.1 Occallatibacter sp.
CGCATCGTGAGCTGTGTACCGGGCTCGCCGATGGACTGCGCTGCGATGACACCGCAGGTTTCGCCAAGCTCGACCATGCGGCCCGAACCGAGGTTACGACCGTAGCACAGCGCGCAGACGCCGCGGCGCGACTCGCAGGTGAGCACGGAGCGGATCTTCACCTTCTCCACGCCTGCACCCTGAACGGCGGATGCGGTGTCTTCATCGATCTGCTGGTTCACATCGACCACGATGTTGCCGTCGTAGTCCTTGATGCGCTCGAGCGAGACGCGGCCGATGATGCGGTCGCGCATGGGCTCGATGATCTCGCCCGACTCAACGATGGAACCGACGTAGATGCCTTCGCTCGTGCCGCAGTCGTACTCGGTCACGATGACGTCCTGCGCCACGTCGACGAGGCGGCGGGTCAGGTAGCCCGAGTCGGCCGTCTTGAGCGCCGTATCGGCCAGACCCTTACGTGCGCCGTGCGTCGAGATGAAGTACTCGAGCACCGTGAGGCCTTCGCGGAAGTTCGCCGTGATGGGCGTCTCGATGACTTCGCCCGAAGGCTTGGCCATCAGTCCGCGCATACCGCTGAGCTGACGAATCTGCTGCTTCGAACCACGAGCGCCGGAGTCGGCCATGATGTAGATCGGGTTCATGGCGCCGTCGTCGTCGGCCTTCTTCATGTTGCTGAACATCTCGTCGGCCACTTGATCGGTCACAGCGGACCACATCTGGATGACCTTGTTCGAACGCTCGCCGTTGGTGATGGCGCCGTCCATGTACTGCTTCTGGACTTCGATCACCTTCTTGTCGGCTTCGTCGACCACGGTGTACTTCGAGGCCGGAATGACCATGTCGTCCAGACCTACGGAGAGTCCCGAGCGCGTGGCGAACTGGAAACCTAGCTGCTTGATGCGATCGAGCATGCGCACGGTCACTTCAAGGCCGAGGTTCTGGTTGCAGTAGTTCACCAGCTGGCCGATGCCCTTCTTCTTGAGCAGGCCGTTGATGAACGGCATGCCCGAAGGCAGAGCGTCGTTCAGAATGACGCGGCCGACGGTGGTGGACACGTACTCCTTGTTGAAGTCCACGGGCTCGGTGTGCGTCAGGTCCTGATCGTCGTAGGCCGTGGTCATGTCGAGCACCTTGCCGGTGTAGCGCAGACGGATCGGCGTCAGCGTCTCGACTTCCTTGGCTTCGAGCGCCATCAGCATTTCTTCAGTGGTTGAGAAGACGCGGCCTTCGCCAACGCCACCCTTCTTGGCCTTGGTCAGATAGTAGAGGCCAAGCACCATGTCCTGCGTAGGCACAGTGATCGGCTGGCCCGACGCAGGCGATAGAATGTTGTGCGCGGCGAGCATGAGCACGCTGGCTTCAATCTGCGCCTCGGGCGACAGCGGAATGTGCACGGCCATCTGGTCGCCGTCGAAGTCGGCGTTGAACGCCGTGCAGACCAGCGGGTGAATCTTGATAGCCTTGCCTTCCACCAGCACCGGCTCAAAGGCCTGGATGCCGAGACGGTGAAGCGTTGGGGCGCGGTTCAGCAATACGGGGTGATCCTTGATGACTTCTTCGAGGATGTCCCACACCACCGGCTCCTGCATCTCCACCATTTCCTTGGCTTGCTTGATGGTGGTGCAGTGGCCCGTCTGCTCAAGACGGTGATAGATGAACGGCTTGAACAGTTCGAGCGCCATCTTCTTTGGCAGACCGCACTGGTGCAGCTTGAGGTCAGGACCGACAACGATGACCGAGCGGCCGGAGTAGTCCACGCGCTTGCCGAGCAGGTTCTGACGGAAGCGGCCCTGCTTGCCCTTCAGCGTGTCTGACAGCGACTTGAGAGGACGGTTGTTCGCGCCGCGCAGTACGCGACCACGGCGGCCGTTGTCGAACAGCGCGTCGACAGCTTCCTGCAGCATGCGCTTTTCGTTGCGGACGATGACTTCAGGCGCGTGCAGGTCCATCAGCTTCTTCAACCGGTTGTTGCGGTTGATGACGCGGCGGTAGAGGTCATTCAGATCGGACGTGGCAAAGCGACCGCCATCGAGCGGCACCAAGGGGCGCAGCTCAGGAGGAATGACCGGCAGCACGTCGAGAATCATCCACTGCGGCTTGTTGCTCGACTTGCGGAAGGCCTCGACAACTTTGAGGCGCTTGGCGTACTTGATCTTCTTTTGCGCGGAGGTCTCGGCCTTCATGCGCTCGCGCAGTTCGATCGCCAGCTCGTCCACCTGGACGCGCTTGAGCAGTTCCTTGATGGCCTCGGCGCCCATCATGGCCTTGAAGCCGGTGGGGCGGTACTGCTGGTCGAGCTCGCGATAGCGATTCTCGTCCTTGATGATCTCGCGCTCGCGCACCGGCGCGTCGCCTGGATCGACAACGACATAGGACTCGAAGTAGAGAATGCTCTCGAGGTCGCGCAGTGAAATATCGAGCAGGTGGCCGATACGCGACGGCAGGCCCTTGAAGAACCAGACGTGCGAGCAGGGCGAGGCGAGCTCAATGTGGCCCATGCGCTCACGGCGGACCTTGCTGACCGTGACTTCGACGCCGCACTTGTCGCAGATGACGCCGCGGTGCTTCATGCGCTTGTACTTGCCGCAGAGGCACTCCCAGTCCGTGACGGGACCGAAGATGCGCGCGCAGAACAGGCCGTCGCGCTCGGGCTTGAAGGTGCGGTAGTTGATGGTTTCCGGCTTCGTGACCTCACCATGCGACCAGCTGCGGATCTTCTCCGGCGATGCCAGCATGATGCGGATTGCGTCGAAATCGGTGATCGGGCTCGTGAGCTCAAACGGGTTCGAACGGAACAAGGCGACCCTCCTTGGCGGGCTTGTTGGCCCTGCCGCGGGTTTTCCCGGGATTCCACATGAGTCCTTCCTTCCCGGGTGGCGGCGTTGTTGCCGCTTTCAAGAAGGACTCAGAAAACTCAGTGCTGCCGGCGAAGCGATTGGCGCTGCGCGAACTTCACTTTGAAGCTCGCGCAGCAGATTCGCTTAGTCGGCGACGGCTGCAACCTCAGGCGCCGGTGCTTTCTTGATCAGGTCGGCGCGCTTGATCAGCTCCACATCCAGGCACAGCGACTGGAGCTCGCGGATGAGCACGTTGAACGACTCCGGCACACCAGGCTCGATGGCTGCTTCGCCCTTGACGATGGCCTCGTAGATCTTCGTACGGCCGTACACGTCGTCGGACTTGGCGGTGAGCAGCTCCTGCAGGATGTAGGCCGCGCCGTAAGCTTCGAGCGCCCACACTTCCATTTCGCCGAAGCGCTGGCCACCGAACTGCGCCTTGCCGCCCAGCGGCTGCTGGGTGATGAGCGAGTACGGCCCGATCGAACGCGCGTGGATCTTGTCGTCGACCAGGTGCGAGAGCTTGAGCATGTAGATGTAGCCCACCGTGACCGGCTGTTCGAAGGCTTCACCGGTCATGCCGTCGAAGAGCTTGGTCTTACCGGAACTCGGCAGCCCGGCGGCGTCGAGCAGGGCCTTAATTTCACCCTCCTGCGCACCGTCGAACACGTTCGTTCCGAACCAGATGCCGCGCTTCATGCCGCGTGCGACGCGGAGCAGCGTGTCGTCGTCCAGCTCAAGCAGTTGGCGCAACGCAGCGGTTCCGGCGAACTCCTTCTTCGCCTCTTCGCGCACGAAGTTGGCGTCAGAGTTGGCTTCGACCAGAGCAGCAACCTTCTTACCCAGTTCGGCAGCAGCCCAGCCCAGATGCGTCTCCAGAATCTGGCCGACGTTCATACGGGAAGGCACGCCGAGTGGGTTCAGCACGATCTCGACCGGACGGCCATCGGGCAGGTAAGGCATGTCTTCCTCGGGCAGAATGCGCGAGATGACACCCTTGTTGCCGTGGCGGCCTGCCATCTTGTCGCCGACAGAGAGCTTGCGCTTCATGGCGACGTAGACCTTGACCAGCTTGATCACGCCCGGAGGAAGCTCGTCGCCCTTCTGCAGCTTGGCGATCTTCTCGTTTGTGATCTTGCGCAGCACTTCGATCTGGCGCGAGGTCATCTCTTCGATCTCGTCGATCTGTTCGTTCACCCGCGGGTCCTTGTCGGCGTAGCGGATGCGCTTCAGATTCTTGGTCGAGATGCGCTCGATGGTCTCGCGATCGAGGATCGAGTCCTTGGTCAGCAGGCGCTTGTTGGTGCGCTCGTCGTGCAGGTCTGCCAGCACCACCTTGCCACCCAGAATGCCTTCGAGGCGCTTCAGGCGCTCGTCGGTCAGAATGCGGATTTCGTCGCCGAGGTTCTTCTCGAGCTTGGAAATATATTCCGCTTCGATCTGCTTGGCGCGCTCGTCCTTCTCCTGGCCCTTGCGCGAGAAGATGCGCACGTCGACAACCGTGCCCTCGATACCGGGAGGGCAGGTGAGCGAGGCATCGCGCACGTCGCCGGCCTTTTCACCGAAGATGGCGCGCAGCAGCTTCTCTTCCGGAGTGAGCTGCGTTTCGCCCTTCGGCGTCACCTTACCAACGAGGATGTCGCCGTGGCCGATCTGGGCGCCGATGCGGATGATGCCGCTCTCGTCCAGGTCGCGCAGCGCATGCTCGCTGACGTTGGGAATATCGCGCGTGATTTCCTCGGGCCCGAGCTTGGTGTCCCGGGCTTCGATTTCGAACTCCTCGATGTGCACCGAGGTGTAGTAGTCCTCGCGCACCAGCTTTTCGCTGATGAGGATGGCGTCCTCGAAGTTGTAGCCGCGCCACGGCATGAAGGCCACCAGCACGTTGCGGCCGAGCGCTAACTCGCCCAACTCCGTGCAGGGACCGTCGGCCAGCACATCGCCCTTCTTCACGCGGTCCCCCTCACGCACAACCGGCTTCTGGTTGATGCACGTGTTCTGGTTCGAGCGCTTGAACTTAATGAGCTGATAGATGTCCGAACCGACTTCGCGCGACAGCTGCGTGGGGTGATGCTCACCGTCCACGCGGATAATGATGCGCTCGGAGTCGACCGAGTCCACGATGCCGTTACGCTTGGCAAGAATGACGGCGCCGGAGTCGCGCGCGGTCACGCCTTCCATGCCTGTGCCGACCAGCGGAGCCTCGGCAACGAGCAGCGGTACCGACTGGCGTTGCATATTGGCGCCCATCAGTGCGCGGTTCGCGTCGTCGTGCTCGAGGAACGGCACCAGCGAGGCCGCCACCGAGACCAGCTGCTTCGGCGAGACATCGATGTAGTCCACATCCTCGCGATTCACGAGCACGAAGTTGCCCTGACGGCGGGCGTTGACCAGGTCTTCCGTGATCTGCCCGTCCTCATTGAACTCGATGTTGGCCTGCGCGATGGTGTGCTTGTCCTCTTCCCATGCCGACAGGTAGAAGCTGAACGGAATGAAGTCCATGGTGCGCTTGCCCGACTTCTTCAGCTGGGCATTGAGCTTGATGGCCTCTTCCTTTTCGGTGTGATCGCCTACGCGGTGGCCGCTCTCGCCGGCATTGGTGATCTCAACGTAGTCGAGGATCTTCGAGTCCTTGACCTTGCGGTAAGGCGACTCGATGAAGCCGTACTCGTTGATGCGCGCAAAGCACGAGAGCGAGCTGATCAGACCGATGTTCGGACCTTCCGGCGTTTCGATCGGGCAGATACGGCCGTAGTGCGTTGGGTGCACGTCGCGAACTTCGAAGCCAGCGCGCTCACGCGAAAGGCCGCCCGGTCCGAGCGCGGAGAGACGGCGCTTGTGCGTGATCTCCGACAGAGGATTGGTCTGGTCCATGAACTGCGATAGCTGCGACGAACCGAAGAACTCGCGGATGGCCGCCATGACGGGCTTGGCGTTGATCAGGTCGTGCGGCATAGCCGTGTTCAACTCCTGATAAACGCTCATCTTTTCCTTAATGGCGCGCTCCATGCGAACCAGGCCGATGCGGAACTGATTCTCCATCAGCTCGCCCACGGCGCGGACGCGGCGGTTGCCCAGGTGATCGATGTCGTCGACCATGCCGATGTTCTTGCGCAGCTTGAGCAGGTAGCGAATCGTCGAATAGAAATCTTCCGGCGTCAGCGTGCGGTGGTCGAGCGGCGTGGCGTCCTGGTTCTCGTAGAGCTTGATGTTGAACTTGAGGCGGCCCACGCGCGAGAAGTCATACTTGCGCGGATCGAAGAACATGCCTTCGAACAGGGCGGTCGCCGTGTCCAGCGTCGGCGGGTCACCGGGACGCAGTTTGCGGTAGATCTCGATCAGCGCCTCTTCCGGCTTGTGCACGGAGTCGCGCTTGAGCGTATTGGTGATGATGTTGCCTACGTCGTCGCGCTCGGGGAAGAAAACCTCGAAGGTCGTGGCGCCGGACGACATCACCTTGTGCAGGCGGTCGGCGGTCAGCTCCACGTTGGCTTCGACGATCACTTCACCGGTGGCCAGATCGACGACGTCAGCAGCGGTCAGAGCGCCATCCAGCTCGGCGGCTTCAACCTCAACCTTCTCGACACCCGCGCCGCGCAGAGCCTTCAGCACGTGGCCGGTGATCTTGCGGCCGGCGTGAGCGATCTCCTCGCCCTTGTGCGTAACCGCATGTGCGGGCTTCACGCCCTGCAGATGCGTCGAGGTGCCCTCGGGCGCAACGGACCAGAGCAGCTTGCCGTCGGCCACGTTGATGCGGTCGACTGTGTAGAAGGTCTTGAGAATCTCTTCGTCCGAACGCAGACCGAGGGCGCGCAGGAAGATGGTGCCAAGGAACTTGCGCTTGCGGTCGATGCGGACGTACAGAGTGTTCTTCTGGTCGTACTCGAACTCAACCCACGAGCCGCGGTAGGGGATGATCTTGCCCAGGAAGTAGGTACGGTTGTTGGCCGTCTCAAAGAAGACGCCCGGCGAGCGGTGCAACTGCGAAACGATCACGCGCTCGGTGCCGTTCACGATGAAGGTGCCGTTCGGCGTCATCAGCGGAATATCGCCGAAGAAGACTTCCTGCTCCTTGATGTCGCGGATCGTCTTGTTGCCGGTCTCGGGGTCCTTGTCGTAGATGGTAAGGCGCACGGTGACCTTGAGCGGGGCAGAGAACGTCATGCCGCGCTCTTCGCACTCCTGCTGGTCGTACTTCAGCTGCAGGCCGACCGGATCGCCGCACTTGTTACAGAAGTCGGGCGTGTTCTTGTTATAGGTACCGCACTTGTGGCAGAGCACGTCGCCCGGGAGGAACGGGTCAGTGATCACCATGGCGCCGCAGTTTACGCAGGCGGTGCGCAGGTGATGGAGCCCCTTCAAGTGGCCGCACTTGCACTCCCAGTTGCCGATCGAGTAGTCCACGAAATCCAGCTGCGAGATGCCGCGGAAGTCGGTAATCGGAAACACGGAGACGAACACCGACTGCAGGCCGGAGTCATCGCGCTCGTTGGGCAGCTTGTCCATCTGCAGGAACCGCTCATAGGAGCGGCGCTGCACTTCGATCAGGTTGGGGATCTGCGTTGCGGTTGGAATCTTCGAAAAATCGAGCCGGCTGCGAATCGCGCGCTTCTCGTTGGACATGCTTCACTCCTGAGGCTCGTCAGACCTGTACTGCCCGCGTGCAGTACAGGGCCGGCGTCTGAGTCCCTGCGGCGCCGGCAAATACGGTAAGACCGTCAAATCACAGGACCGGCGCACAAAAAGCCGGTCAATTCCCTCGCCTGGCCCACGCCAGGCACATGCACTCGGGAGACATGCGGATAGACCGCAGGCGTTGCGGCGCATTGGATACGTGCGCTAGACTGCGCAC
>DATMUN010000153.1:0-5840 GCA_035563895.1 Occallatibacter sp.
AGTTGCTGACTGAAAGCGTGGTGCTGGCCGGTGTGGGCGGCCTGCTCGGGCTTGCCGCTTCTTACTTCGGCGCGCATGCGCTGGTGGCGCTGGCCTTCCCGGACGCGCAGAGTGCGCCGATCGACGCGGCGCCGTCGCCTATGGTGATTGGGTTTGCCTTCGCGCTCTCGCTCGTCACGGGCGTTCTGTTCGGCATTGCGCCCGCGCTGCTGGCTGCGCGCACGCAGCCGGCAGACGCGCTCCGCTCGAATGCGCGCACCGCGGCGCAGGGAACATCGCTCTTGCAGCGTGCGCTGGTGGTGCTTCAGGCGGCGCTCTCGCTCGTACTGCTCGTTGCCGCCGGGCTCTTCGCGCAGAGCCTCAGCAAGCTCGAAGGCTCCGATATGAAGCTCGACGCCCGCAACCGCTACATCATCCACATCAACCCGCAGGCCGCGGGCTATGCCACCACGCAAGTTGAGCCGCTCTATCGCACCATCGTCGACCGCTTCCACGCACTGCCCGGCGTGGTAAAGGTGAGTCTGGCAACCTACACGCCGATGGAAGAAAACAACTGGAGCAATGGCGTGAGGATTCAGGGCGAGCCCGATCCAGAGAAGGGGTCCTCGTGGGTAAAAGGAACGGCCGAGTACTTTGATTCGGTGGGAACCCACGTCGTGATGGGCCGTGGCTTTCGCGAGCAGGATACGCTCAGCGCGCCGCCCGTCGCAGTGGTCAATCAGGAGTTCGTCAAGCAGTTCCTCAAAGGCAAGAACCCCATCGGCAAGCGCTTTGGCTATCCAAGCCCAGGTAAGGACGCAGCCTACGAGATTGTGGGCGTAGTGGAGGACACAACCTACACCAGCGTCTACTGGAAGAACCACGCGATGTACTTTGTGCCCATGACGCAGCGGCCCAACCTGCCCGTGCTGCCGGGTGAAGAGGAAGAGTCGAAGATCGAGAACGATCTCTCAATGTACGCGGGCGCCATCGTCGTCCAGACCGAGCGGCCGATTCCGGGTATGGAAGCGCTTGCGCTCAAGACGCTTGCGGGCATCAATCCCAACCTGGCCATCGTGAAGTTCCAGACCTTTCAGCAGCAGATCGACGACCGCTTCACTGAGGAGCGGCTGATCGCGCGGCTCACGTCGCTCTTCGGTGGCCTCGCGCTGCTTCTGGCCGCGCTGGGGCTTTACGGCGTCACAGCCTACACCGTGGCGCGCCGCACACAAGAGATCGGCATCCGCATGGCTCTCGGCGCCGAGCGCTCGAGCGTGGTGGCGATGGTGATGCGCGGAGCAGCGGTGCAGGCGCTCATCGGCCTCGCGCTCGGCGTGCCGGTCGCAATGCTCTGCGTGCGCTACGTCAAGTCTCAGCTCTACGAGATCACCAGCGTGAACTTCACCGTGATGGCCGCCGCAATCGGAACGCTGGCGTTGGCGGCACTGGTGGCAGGGCTCATCCCGGCACGGCGTGCCGCGTCAATCGATCCCATGAAGGCCCTGCGCGTCGAGTAGCTGGTGAGAGCAGCACGCGTGTGCGGGGCGAAACATCTCGCCCCGTGCACGCACTCGCATTCATCCCCAGCGCGAAGCGGCCAGATCTGCCAGGTCAGAATTCCATGTTCGTGAGGTCTTCGATCAACCCTGGCCCAGCCGGTTCCCATCCCATCCTTTCGCGTGTCCACTCGCTTGATGCGGGCATGTCCAGCATCGCGAAGTGGCCGAACATTCCAAAGTGCTCGACAGCTTTCTCCGGTGCAATCGAAACCGCTGGCACCTTCAGTCCAGCGCCAATCGCCTCTGCGATATCTCGCAGCGACACGCCTTCCTCCTGAACCGCGTGATATTTCGTCACGCCCGGCCCCGTCTTCTCCACGGCGAGCCGATACAGGTGCGCCACATCCTTCAGCGGCCCTGCCGCCCACCGGGCTGCACCGTCCCCCACATAGGCTGAGACCCCCTTCTCGCGCGCAATCTGAATCAGCATTGTCACCAGGCCCTGCTTGCGCGTGTCATGCACTTGCGGCAACCGCACAATCGCCACATGCACTCCCTTTTCCGCGATAGCTTCGGCAGCCTGCTCAGGGCGCCGGGGTATTGCCGTGGAGTCAATCGGCGGGTCCGTTTCCTTGCGCACCTGGCCCGGCGCGCTGCTCGTCATCCCGATCCCAGAGGTCACCACCAGCAATTTACCCGGCTCCAGCACCGAGCCCAGGGCCTCAATCGCCCGGATCTCGTCCTGTGCATTCTGTGCGAACTTTGACCAGTCATGGTTGAATGCGAGGTTTACCACCGCATCCACTCCTGTAGCTCCGCGGCGAAGGCCTTCAAGATCAGTGAGATCGCCGCGGAGCACCTCCGCGCCCATCGCCTCTAACTGCACTTCGCCCGCATCGCTGCGCGTAAGTCCACGCACCTGGTGCCCGGCAGCGATCAGTTCCTTCACCAGTTCCGTTCCGATAAACCCCGTCGAACCTGTCACAAATACACGCATAGTCATCTCTCCTGCTGTTGGTGGCGCCACCGCGAGGATGCGCCAGGTTGACATTCAAGGCTCCGCGCAATAAAACGGAGACACGCTCCGGATAAGAGATAAACGGAGGCTGTCTCCGGTTGCACGAAATTTTTATGCAGCCTGCCCCTATGCCGAAAAAGAAGCCTCTGACCGCCCCGCCCGAACGTAAAGTACGCGCCGACGCGCAGCGAAATCGCGAACGCATCCTCGAAGTCGCAAAACAAGCCTTCACTCGGGACGGCGCATCCGCCAGCCTCGATGACATCGCCCGCCGGGCTGGAATTGGAGCCGGAACGCTCTACCGCCACTTTCCAACGCGCGATGCTCTAATCGAAGCTGTCTATCGCAGCGAAGTTGAAAAGCTGGCCGCTGCCGAGCAGCGCTTCTCCGCGACGATGCCGCCGCTGGAAGCATTGCGCTCCTGGATGCTCCTCTTTATCGAGCACGTGTCTGAAAAGAGACTCATTCTTCCCGCAATGGATTCCGTTGCCGGCGGCTCGATGCGCCTCATCGAAGGCTCGCGCAGCCTCATCCACACAGCATTCATCCGATCGGTAAAGCGCGCCATGGACAACGGCGATCTCCGTGCCGACACGGACCCAAACGACTTCGTTCGCGCGCTCGTCGGCGTCTTTCACACGATTGCTCTGCCCGGCTGGGAGCAAAGCGCCCGCCGCATCGTGGACATCCTGATCGCGGGCTCGCGTCCACCGATAGATCGCCAAAAGCCGCGCCGTTCAAGCAGTCGATAGCCCGTCTGTGGCGATGATACGGACATCGCTTCGAGAAACGGTGCCGATGTCGTCTAGAGCAAATTAGGAAATAGTGTAGATTGTTTCTGGCGATTGTTCGCGGCGATTGGATATGGGGCGAGCCGATGGGGATGATTTGCGCCGCAAGTTTCTATCCGCCTGCGATGTGGGCGAGGGCGCACTCGGAGAGTTGGCCGGACGTTTTCTGGTCAGTGTTGGTTGGGGAAAGAAGAACTCTTTGCAACGCAACCGTATCGGCCAGGCGGAAAGGGTGCCACATCGCGCCGGACGCAAGCCGCACGCTGGAGTAGATGTGCCGCAGCAAGTGCGGGTGTGGATTGCGGCCCAGCCGGATCTGACACTGGCCGAGATTCAAGACAAGCCTAATCGACAAGCTGCAGTAAAGCTGAGCATTCCGCAAATCTGGCACTTGCTTCGCAAGATGAGCTTGCAGCTCAAAAAGTCGCTCCACGCCAGCGAACGCGACTCGGAAGCCAACCGCCGGCAGCTGGCGCATCTATGAAGCAACGCTGGCAGTCACTGGAAGATCACGACAATCCTGGGCGCGATGAGCCACAACGGCATCATCGCCGCGATGACCATCGAGAAGGCCACCGGCCCTATTCGCCAAACATGAACCCCCTCGAGAAAGCTTGGTCAAAGCTCAAAGAACTGCTTTGCGCCGCCAAGGCTCTGACTCGGGAAGCACTTCAGCGCATAGTCGGTTCGCGCGTCTGTACGACATTTGCGCGAATACGCAGATAGGTGATCGCCGGCAGACGGTGCATTCTTACAGAGTCTGAGAGGCCAGTTGATCGCCTCGTGCTCAGGAAGCGATCAACTGATTTCGGCCTCAGCAATTCGCGGCAGTACTCCTAGGCAATCTTCTTTCCAAACAGGGTGCTGAACTTTCCGAACATGACATCGAGCCGGTAGACGTGCGCTGGATAGGCTAGCATCTCTTTCAGTTCTGCTGAGCGGAGGAAGTTTTGGCCACCGGGGCCGACGTCATGCGCGTTCCGTGCCGCAACGTCGGGGAAGGCTTCAAAAATTCCAAACGTTGTGTCGGAAAACCTGGTTCCAAACCAGGGGCCTGTACCCGGTTCCTGCTCGACGCCAGCCAAAATGTCCCGCAGGAACTGCTCAACCTTGTTGCCGTTGCCGGGCTTGGCTTCAAGATTGATATAGTAGGCTTTCTGCCCTGGGGTGCCGTCCTGGCCACTCCGCACCCAGCCGGGGTGGACTTCGAGTTGTGCGTTGTTTGTGGAGTTGGGACCGGGTGACCGGGTATCGTTGCGCATTTTGCGTCTCCATTCTGTTTTGAGTTGTCGTGAACGACTGAGCTCAGGGCTACGAACTCGGCCAGAGAGTGGCGGCAGTAGGACTGGCCGCCGTCTTTTCACCTAACACTTGGTAGATGTATTTATGAGAGTCTACCTGCCGTATGGTAGATTCAATATCTAAGCAGTTTTTTGCCAGCGGTCTGCACGTTTGTCCGGCAATGAACCCGCAGTGAAGGTGTCCCATGGGTGAGAATTCTCGAGAGAAAATCCTGTTCGCCGCCACGAAGATCGCGCAGGCGCATGGCTACAACGGACTCAACGTCCGTGATCTCGCAGAAGATGTGGGCATCAGGGCCGCGAGCATCTACTACTACTTTCCGGGAAAGGCCGATCTTGCAGCCGCGGTAGCCAAGCGCTATTGGGAGAACGCCGCGGCTGTTCTTGAGACACTGTTGACCGAATCCTCCGACCCGGCCAGTGCCCTGCGCCGCTATCCGGAGACGTTTCGCTGGGCGCTTGAGAATGAGAACCGTATGTGCTTGAGCGGGTTCATGGCCGCGGAATATGACGATCTTCCGGAAGTGGTGAAGAAAGAGGTCCAAACCTTTGCGGACATCAATGTGGCGTGGCTTAGCAAGGTTCTCTCAGCCGCAAAGGTGGTCAGTCCGAAGAAGAGTGAAGCGCGAGCACGAGCTATCTTCGCTGCGGTTGGTGGCGCACAGCTCATGGCGAGGAGCCGCTCGGATATTACGCTCTACGACGGGCTGATAAACAGCTACCGCGCGGCTGGTCTTCTGCCGACGTAAAAGGTGTGGTCTTCGTTGGTTGCCGAGCAGCGTGGAAAAATCAAGGATTAGTGTTGGGAGACGGGTGCGTATGCATCCAATCCAAGACGACGAAGGCCGCCCTTGCGGGCGGCCTTCGTGTTGAGAACCAAGGTTGATTTGAAAATGCGCCGAAGGCGCGGCTGCTGCATGCAATGCTAGTCGCCGGCAACCGGCTCAGAGGGCTGCACAGGCTTGGCCGGAGTGATCGAGTCCAGGGAGACGATGCCCTCGACCGGCTTCTCGCCCAGAACGTGCTCGCGGTAGAGCTTGGCCATGCGGGCGTTCTCTGCATCCTTCTTCAGGTCGCGCGCACGGATCTTCTCTTCGCGGGCGTTCTTGGCAATGCCCAGTTCATCCAGCGTGTGGTTGGCTTCGGAGTTCACGTGCTCCATGTTGAGCACCAGCTCGTGGCCCACCTGGCCCATACCGACCTTCTTGCCGCCGGCGAAGATCTCATGACGGCCGTGCTCCTCGTACCACTT
>DATMUN010000154.1:0-2346 GCA_035563895.1 Occallatibacter sp.
GACAAAGATGCCTGCTACGTATCCGAAATCGTTGATGGAAGCAGCTTCCGTGTCGGTGGAACGTATTTGTTTACCGCGTTGAACTTCAATGAAAACCGGGCTTGGAAAAAGGGCTGGACAAAAAGCTCGCTTTCGGCTACCGTAAGGTGAGTGAGAGTAGCTGGCCGTCAACCGAGACCCAAGGAATCCTCGAAGACCATCGACTTTGTTCCCAAACGAGAGTTGGATCAGGCGCAGGAAGAGGTCGAGAGGCTGTACAAGGAGAACGACCGCCTGAAGCGGGAGGTCGAGCGCCTGCGCAAGCAACTGGATGCAGCGCTCCGGGCCGCTAAGCGGCAGGCAGCACCGTTTTCGCGCGGAGAACCGAAGGCCAGCCCTGAGCGGCCTGGGCGCAAACCGGGGTCTCGGTACGGCCGGCATGCCTGTCGACCGATTCCGTCGCGGGTGGACGAGCAGATTCGCGTTCCGCTTCCGGAGTGCTGCCCGGATTGCGGGGGCAAAGTGAAGTTCGATAGCCAACAGACGCAGTATCAGGAAGAGATCGTCCGGCAAACCATCGTGCGCCGCTTCGACATCGAGGTCGGCGCCTGCCGGGACTGTGGTCGCCGCGTGCAGGGACGCCACCCGTTGCAGACGTCGGACGCCGTGAGAGTCGGCAACGTGCAATTAGGGCCAGAGGCGCTGACCCTGGCGGCGATCTTCAACAAGCAAATGGGGCTGTCGCTGGGACACACCCAACAAGCCCTGCGGTATGGATTCGGGCTGCAGGTGAGCCGGGCTGGATTGTGCCGGGCGCTGGCGCGCTTGGCGGACCGGGCCGAGCCGACCTATGCCGGGCTGGGGGAAACGACGCGTCAGAGCCTGGTGAATCGAGTGGACGAGACGGGCTGGAAAGTGGGCGGCGTCTTGCGCTGGATGCATGTCGCCGTCAGCGATCGGGTGACGGTATACGCCATTCTGCCGGGTCGAGGCTATCAGCAATCGGTCGTGCTGCTGGGAGAGGACTATGCGGGGTTTCTGGTGCATGACGGCTGGGTGCCCTATTACCGGTTCACGTTGGCCTTTCATCAGAGTTGTTTGAGCCACCTGCTGGAACGCTCGAAGAAGATGATCGAGAGCGGCTCGCCTGAAGCCGTGGCCTTCCCCTTGGCCGTCCGCAATCTGCTCCAGGTCAGCCTGAAGTTGCGGGACCGCTACGAGCAAGGCGAGATTTCCGAGCACGGTTTGCGGACGGCGACTGGGCGACTAGATGCGAAACTGGACAGGCTTTTGGAGCCGGCCCATCCCGATCCGGCGAATCAGCGTTTGGCCAATCATCTGAGACATGAACAGCCGTTCCTGTTCTCGTTTCTATACTGCCCGGGTTTGGACGCGACGAATCATGCGGCCGAACAGGCCATCCGCGGCATGGTGATCGCGCGCAAGGTGTGGGGCGGAAACCGCACTTGGGAAGGAGCCCGCACACAACAGATCCTGGTGAGTGTGCTGCGCACCTGCTGGCAACAGGGCAAGGACGCGTTTGCGCGCTGCGTGAAGTTGATGCGTGCGCCGCGTACTGTGATCCTGGACCTTGTGCCTGGCTCGGGTTGACCGCGGCGCTTTCGACCTGCATGCCTAAATCACTGACCTATTGCGGGCGCACATTCCGCCGCGACGAACTGGAGTTGATGTGCCAGATCGCGGGAGACTATGCCACCCTGGGAGTCACGGAGATCGCGCGCACCATCTGCGAGTTGCTGGAGTGGACGCGGCCTGGCGGCGGGTTGAAAAACCATGAGTGCCGGCAACTGCTGGAGCGGCTCCAGGCCGAAGGCTTCCTCCAACTTCCCGAGCTACGAACGCGTGGCGGCAGAGGTCCACGGCGGCCGGATGTATCAGGGTGCTACTCGGAACCGGCGCCCGTGGTTTGCGCCGCCCGTGAATGCGAGCCACTGGAACTGGTTTTGGTGGAAGGCCACGCCGATAGCCGACGATGGCGCGAGCAGATGGAGCGGTATCACTATCTCGGATGTTGCGTGCCGTTCGGGGCCCACTTGCGCTACTGGGTACGCCATGAGGGCCGGGAACTGGCCTGCCTCCTGTGGACCTCGCCCGCTTGGAAGATGCAGGCACGGGACCAGTGGATTGGCTGGAGCGACGCTCAGCGGCGGCAGAATCTTCAGGTGATCGTCAACAATGGCCGATTTTTGATTCTGCCCTGGGTACGAGTGAAGGGACTGGCCAGCAAAATCCTGGCCCTAAGCGCACGGCAAATGCCCTGCGACTGGGAGAGCCGCTACGGATATCGTCCGCTGCTGCTAGAAACTCTGGTGGATGCGGCTCGCTTTCGCGGCACCTGCTATCGAG
>DATMUN010000155.1:0-5545 GCA_035563895.1 Occallatibacter sp.
GCCCGAAAAACTGGCGCGGAATGTGGACTCGTCTCCTTGGGAAACACCAGGCATTGCGGCTGGCTGGATGGCGGCCGCAGCTCACTGCTCGAATCGGCGCAGAGAGCTACGCTTCTAAGTGTAGCAACGGCCCGTTTTCAGCGTCAATGCAATGGGTTGGCGGAAGTCGCCGCGTGCAGAGAGCGTGGCAGAAAATTCACAAAAAGTGGTGCAAAGTTGGTGCAAATCGTTGCAGGACACCGCTGCACCGAGGCACCTATACTGGGTTCGAGATGGATATTCTCTGGAGTCCGTGGCGGTATGCGTATGTGAGCAAGGCGGAGGGCGAGGCACGGCCGGGCGTTCCGGCACGGCTGGCGGCCTGGCCCGGTGACACGGGATGCGTGTTCTGCAACCTGGTTGCTGCGGCGGATTTCGCCGTCGCCAATGGGATGAGCGTGGATGAGGCGGAGAGCGCGGCCGGGCTGCTGGTACGTGGCAAACACTGCTTTGTGTGCCTGAATGCGTACCCCTATACGTCCGGCCATGTAATGGTGATGCCCTATGCGCACCTGGACCGGCTGAGCCAGATGCCTGCAGATGCGGCGCATGAGCTGATCGAACTGGCACAGCGGACGGAACTGGCGCTGGCGGAGGCGTACCGGCCGCAGGGGTTCAACTTTGGCATGAACCTAGGCGAGGCCGCGGGGGCGGGCGTGCAGTACCATCTGCATTTGCATGCACTGCCGCGCTGGATGGGCGATACGAATTTTATGACGACGGTGGGCGAGACGCGGGTGATTCCTGAGGCGCTGGATGAGACTTGGAAGAAGCTGCGGGCGGCGTTTAGTAGCCAGTAGGCATATTAGTTGTCTTGTACCTGCGCGTCCTCTCCAGCATCGATTGATAGCGGTGTTGGCTCTTCGACGTCAGAGTGATCAAGGAGCGCCTTCGGCAGTGACTTGGTAGTGCGCAGGCCGAGCTTTCTCAGCTTTTCTGCTTGACCCACCAGATTTCCATCGCCCTTGGCAAGCTTGCTCATGGCATCTCCATAGGAGTCTTTCGCGCTTTCTAGATTCTTGCCAAGCTTCTCTAAGTCAGATACGAATCCAACAAATTTGTCATAGAGCAATGCACCACGTTTCATCACATCTTTGACGTTTTGCGCCTGCTTTTCTTGACGCCACAAATCCGCAACGATACGAATGACAAACAAAACTGTCGTCGGCCCACAAAGCAACACTTTCTTTTGATATGCCTCAAACCAGAGCTTTTCGTCGTGCTGAAGCGCGAGCAGGTATGCGGGTTCAATTGGCACAAACATTACAACGAAATCAGGAGCATTGATACTATCGAGGGCTTGATAATTGCGACCGGCAAGGTCGCTGAAGTGCTTTCGAACGCTGTCTAAATGTGCTTTCAACGAGCGCTCCCGGTCTCCTTCATTCTCGGCGTTCACTGAGTTGTTATATGCGTTGAGGGATACCTTTGAGTCGATAACCAGATGATGTCCCCCAGGCAGATTCACGACTACATCGGTCTGCCTGGCTCGTGTAGCCGCTCCCTCTTGGTCCGTCTCGACAAAAGACTGTTGATAGGTATAGTGAATTCCTTTCTGCAACCCTGATTTTTCCAGAATGTTCAGCAGAATTGTCTCGCCCCAATTCCCCTGCATTTTCGTATCGCGCCTCAGGGCGGTTGCGAGATTATGCGCCTCCTGAGTAAGCGCTTGATTGAGATTCCCCAGAGTGCCGACAAGTGTTTTCAGCTCCGTAACGCCATTGCTTGATTCCGTCTGCACTTTCTCGACTTTTTCACGGAACTCTTTGATCTGTTCGCGAAGTGGGTTGAGTAGTGTGCCGATCTCTTTTTGGCTGCCTTCGGCGAAGGTCTTCGACTTTTGATCGAGGATGTCTGCCGCGAGGGCGTTGAACTGGTCGGCGAGGGTCTTCTTCGCGGTTTCGAGCAGGACGATCTTTTCTTCGGTCTTCTTCTGCTCTGCATTGAGCTGGGCTTCGAGCTCGCTGATGCGTGCGGCTTGCGTGCGCGAGGAGGTCGCTGCCTGCTGTTGCTGGAGTTGTGCCGCGTTGCGGGTTTCAGTCAACTCCGCGGTGAGGCGATCAATTGTGACCTGGCGCTCAGTGGCAGCTGACTCGAATCGTGCACGCTCTCTGGACTCGGTTTGAAGCTGCGCAATCTGCTGGTGCGCCGACGCGAGAGATGCATCCAGGTCACGGATGCGCTGTTCGAGCGCGGCCTTTTCCGCTTGTGCCAGCGATCTCTCTGACGATTTCTCGCGGTCAACGGAGTGGCCGCGCAGCAGAAATCCGACAACGGCACCAACAACCACAGCGAGGACGGCAACAATGACCGGTGTCATGAGAGAAATCGCGCTCCTTTTCGCCAAATATACGCCTTCTGGCTGTGAATTACGTGGCCGTAAATGGGGTGGTGGCGAGTGTGGTTCGAAAAGCGTTCATCTGCCGTGGCTACGCGGCTTTACACGGTTTGGGCCGCCCGGTAGACTTGAAGTTTCAGGGCCATGCGCATCTTTCTTTGGCGCAGCGGTTGTGCTCCCGCGCCCTGAGCCGGTAGTGTAGGCTGGCGGAGCACGAAGATTCCGGGCCAAGCCCGGAGCAATTTTTTACGTTCCGAAGGAAACGAGGAGAGACAGGCATGGCAGTTGAGGAGAAAGTCAAGCAGATCATCGTCGAGCAGCTGCAGGTGGACGAGGCCGAGGTGACCCCCGGCGCGAGCTTCCAAGAAGATCTGGGCGCTGATTCGCTCGATGTGGTCGAGCTGGTGATGCAGTTTGAAGAGGCTTTCGACCTGGAGATTCCGGACGAGGATGCCGAGAAGATCAAGACCGTCAAGGACGCGATCGATTACATCGAGAAGAACGCGAAAGGCAAGTAACTGGTGACTCGTCGAGTTGTCATCACCGGCCTCGGGCTGGTTTGCGGTGTTGGCAACACCGCACCGGAAGTGTGGAACCAACTGGTAGCCGGCGCCAGCGGCATGGCGCCGATCCAGGGTTTTGACACCACGGGTTTTTCTGTGACCTTCGCGGCCGAGGTGAAGAACTTCGATCCACTGAACTTTGTGGACAAGAAGGAAGCGCGCAAGATGGGGCGCTTCATCCACTTTGCGTTCGCGGCCACGCAGGAAGCCATCGCGCAGTCCGGGCTTACCATCACACCGGAGATTGCCGAGCGCGTGGGCGTGTTCATCGGCTCGGGCATAGGCGGATTCGAGATTATTGAGCGCGAGCACTCGGCGCTGATCGCCGGTGGACCGCGCAAGATCTCGCCGTTCTTCATCCCCGCAGCAATTGTGAATATGGCCGCGGGCCAGATCAGTATTCGCTACGGCGCGCAGGGTCCGATTTCTGCCACTGCTACCGCATGCGCCACCAGCGCCAATTCGATTGGCGACTCGGTGCGCATGATTGCACATGGCGATGCGGACGTGATGATTGCAGGCGGCTCTGAAGCTGCGGTAACGCCGCTGTCAGTGGGCGGCTTTGCCTCGATGCGGGCGCTCTCTGCACGCAACGACGACCCGACGCACGCCAGCCGGCCCTTCGACAAAGACCGCGACGGCTTTGTGATCGGTGAAGGCGCGGGCATTCTGATTCTGGAAGAGCTGGAGTTTGCGAAGAAGCGCGGCGCGAAGATTCTGGCCGAGGTGATCGGCTACGGCATGAGCGCGGATGCCTACCACATGACCGGCATTGCGCCGGAGGGTGCGGGCGCACAGCGCAGCATGCGCGCAGCGCTGAACGATGCGGGGATCAAGCCGGAAGACGTGGGCTACGTGAATGCGCATGCCACCTCGACTCCGGCGGGCGATGGCAACGAGTCTCGCGCGATCGAACTAGTGTTTGGTGAGCACGCGCTGAGCGGCAAGCTCAAGGTGAGCGGCACGAAGTCGATGACCGGGCACCTGTTGGGCGGCGCGGGAGGATTGGAAGCAGGCATCACTGTGCTGGCACTCCAGAACCAGGTGCTGCCGCCGACGGCTAACCTGGTTGAAGTCGATCCGGAATGCCGCCTGGACTATGTGCCGAATAAGGCGATTCCGTATAACTTCGACATCGCATTGTCGAACTCGTTTGGCTTTGGCGGTATCAACGCCACGCTGATTATGAAGCGCTGGACGGAATAGACAAATGTGGTCAGTAAGAGGGGCGCGCATCCTAGGATGTGCGCCCCGTTTGTTTGTTGCTGAGATGTACTCAGCCAGCGAGCAGGCCACCGACGACGCGCAGTACGGTCCACACGCCCCACCAGCCAAAGACTGTGATGTAGCCGGCGCTGGATTTCTTTCCTGCGACGGTGGCAATGCCTTTGGCGAGCAGGATGGCCAGCCAGATGTTGACGATGTCGAGCTGAGAGGCGAATGCGTAGAGGGCTTTGTTCGTTTCGTCTGCGGAGAGATAGTAGGCGATGTTGGTCCCTGCAAAGTTGTTGATGTTGAATGACTCGGGCGCAAGGCCGGCGAACAGCGCAGCAGCGCCGAGAAGCGGCTGAATCACCCCGGGCAGTCCGGCGAAAAAGTAGACAGCCATGATCTGGCCGTAGGTCGCTCTGCCTCCAAAGCCGAAATTGATGGTAGCCCAGAGTAGAAGCGAGATGACCAGAGCCGCGATGATCTGCGTGACGGGGACAGCCGCTGCGATGCCCTCCGTTACAGTGGCGGAGATCTTCATGGCGCTGGCACGCTGGTCGGCAGGCATCTGATCGATTCGCTCGGCCTGCTTCGGGTTCATCTTGAGGTTGTTCTCAGCAACCTGCTGCCATCCTACTTTGGTTGTGATGCCGAAGAACAACAGGTATCCAAAGACGATGGCAAACAGATAGGGGAGCCACCAGCTCTTGTTGCCGCGCTTGATGTCTTCAAAGGTTTTTGATGGCGCGGTGAAGATGCTGGTCACACGCTGCCATTGGGAAAGGCCCTGCGCCTGCGGGGCTGGAGAATCTATTTCAAGATTGCTCATTCATTCGCCTCTCAAACGACAAACGGGTTGGTGCGAAGCAGGACGTTTCATTCCTGAACCACAGAAGCTAGAAAAAGATACACGGAGCCTTGCTGCCACTTACGCAAGAATTGCCGCGCTGGTTCCCTGCATTCACCAAGGAAACATCGCGGCAATTGTAGCCCGGATACGGAACGGGCGCTTGCTTTTCTTGCTGGTCAGGAGTGTTGACCGGCTACTGGCCTACGGCTGGGTCACCTACTGGTTCATCAGGCGCATCCGCGTTGTCGGGCGGGGTGATAGCGCGGCGATGCTTGTGCACGGGACCGGCACCGATGTAGCTCTTGTAGACCGTGATGTGGAAGCAGGCCTGGCGGAACTCCTCTTCGACATCGATCTTGCCCTGGTCCTGCAAGGCGTCGAGGCGGTTGCGCATCCAGTAGAGTTCCTGGCGGCTCATGCCCTTCTTGGCAATGTCGATGGTGGCGCCGGTGAGGTGGGGGCTCGCGATGTCTCCCTCGGCGGCAGCGGCGTTGCCGTTGGTGCGCGCGAGGCGCTTCTGGTAGTCCACGGTGCGCACAGCGGAGC
>DATMUN010000156.1:0-6078 GCA_035563895.1 Occallatibacter sp.
GGTTCGCTCCTTGTGGGAGGGCGAACCGCAAACCGCAATGGCATCACTTCACGCCCTCGTCCCCGACCCCCTACAATAGAGCCTGACTTCAACCACGAGGGATTTCATGCCGCTTTCCGGAGAAGCAATTCGCCTGATGAATTACATCGATGACGTTTCCGTTACCCTTCGCCGTGTGCTTGCGCTTGCATCCACGCTGCCTGAAGAGGAGCGCGCCCTGGTGAGCCAGCACCTGCTGCAAGCTCGCCCCAACGGCGAAGACGTACTGAAGGCGCTGCAGACCAAGTAAGGGACATTTCCGTGAACGTTGCAATTATTGGAGCCGGCCCGCTGGGACGCTGGCTGGCCTTGGCTGCGGCAAAGGCCGGTTTCCAGGTGCAGCTTGAAGATGTGATGCCGGCCAACCTGCATCACGCGCAGGAGTACGTCCGGCGCGAGTACAGTCATACTGATGCAGTGAACTACGTGTCCACGATTGAAGATGCGGTGCGCTCAGCCGATCTGGTGATCGACTGTGTGCCCGACGAGCTTGAGTCAAAGCTCGAGATCTTTTGTCTTCTGGACCGCATGGCCCCGCCGCACACGATTATTGCGACGCCGACGACGCGGCTCTCAATCGCCGATCTGGCCTCTTGCACATACCGCGCGGACAAGTGTGTAGGCATCGTAGTGGATGCCCGCCGGTTTGCAGAGGCGATCCCTCCTGGGGAGCTCAGACTACGGACGGGCCCGCAAACTTCATCTGCGACGGTCGAGGCGGTCGGGATGTTTTGGCGCGGTCTAGGGTTTGAACCGCAGTTTGAGCCTGATCCGGTGGCGTAGTCTGCTTATTTCCCTTGAGACAACACCTGCTCGTAGTACTGCACGTATCGCGGAATGATTAGCGAAGCGCAGAAGCGAGAGCGTGCGGTCTTCCGTGCTTCGTCGCGCATGACTTCAAGGCGGTCGCGATCTTTCAGCAGAGCAACTGTGCCTGCTGCCATCGCCTCTACATCGCCTACGTTGAACAACAGCCCGCTCACGCCGTCGTCGACCAGTTCCGGCACGCCGCCCACACGGGTCGCGATTGCGGGCACCTTGCAGGCCATTGCCTCAAGCGCGGCAAGACCAAACGATTCGAGCTCGCTGGGCATCAGCATCAGGTCAGCGAGCGGCAGCAACTCGTTCACGCGTTCCTGCTTGCCCAGGAAGTGGATTCGATCGTGGATGCCGAGATCGTGCGCGAGCCACTCGGCAGCGGAGCGGTCTGGGCCGTCGCCCACCAACACCAGCTTTGCAGGGAGTTGCCGGTTGACGAGCGCAAACATCTTCACGGCATCTACGACGCGCTTGACCGGCCTGAAGTTGGAGAGGTGAATCAGGAGAGCCTCGCCCGGGTGTGCGTACCGTTTCCGTGCCTCGAGCCGAATAGCTTCGTCTTTGTACGGCGTGTAGACATCGCAGTTGACGAAGTTGGGGATGACCTCGATGGGACGTTTCACGTCGAAGTGGCTGACGGTTTCGTTTTTCAGATATTGCGAGATGCTGGTGACGCCGTCGCTCTCCTGGATGGCGAAGCGGGTGATGGGTAGATAGCTGCGGTCGAGGCCGACGAGCGTGATGTCCGTGCCGTGGAGAGTGGTGACGAATGGAAGCCGTTGCCCGCGCGCAGCAAGCATCTGGCGAGCGAGCAGGGCGCTGACCGAGTGCGGAATTGCATAGTGTACGTGGAGCAGATCGAGGTTGCAGAACTCGGCTACCTCGGCCATGCGCGACGCGAGTGCCAGATCGTACGGAGGAAACTCAAAAAGCGGATAACTGGAGACTGGCACCTCGTGATAGAAGATGCCTTCATCGCGTCCGCTGAGGCGGAAGGGTTGCGAGTAGGAGATGAAGTGAACTTCATGCCCCGCCGTAGCCAGTTCGATGCCCAGCTCGGTGGCCACAACGCCCGAGCCGCCGTATGTGGGATAACAGGTAATGCCGATGCGCATGACTGCCGTTTGCTCCGTTTTGTCAGTGCAGGTCTGCGTGATATTGACGATGGAGAGGGACGCAAAGATGCAGAAAGAAGGTTAAATGATTAAAGCGGGGCAGGGTGGCTGAGCGCTGCGAACGAAATGAGCTCAATTCCGTCATGGTTGCGGACAGATGCGAGAGCGGTACGCTCGACCTCGCGTGAGGCGAGCAGCCGCGTGCGTGCCTGCTGGAGTGCCCCATCGTTGTAACCGGGGTGGGCAACCAACTCGAAACAGCCTTCGGGCAGCGCGCGAAGCAGGGAACCGACCGTCGCCGCATCGAGCGTGCCAGTGGCGAGCACGCCAATGGATCCATCGGTTGTCGAGAAGCCTTCTTCTGCAATGATGCGACGGAAAGCCGGTTCGAATGCGCGTAAGAGGCGAACTTCAGTTCGCCTGACGAGCGGAGCACCATTAGTGGCGCGTCGGCTCCAGGTCGGCTCGAAGGGGTTGCGAACGCAGCTGATTCCGGCAGCTTTGGCTGCGCGCAGCACGGGGCGCAGCACGGCTGGAAACATATGCGTGTGCTTGTGTGTATCGATGTGCGTGAGGCGAATGCCGCGTGCCTGTAGTAATGCGATCTGTGCGGCGGCCTCTGCTTCAATCTCCTCTGCGCGAATGCGGCCAGTGAGCAGCGCTTTCAGGAAAGTACCGAGCGTTGGACGCAAACGGCCGGTATGTTGGTCGACCAGTGTGGGGAGTTCGGCGGGAGCGAGCGCCGGTTCGCCGTCGACCAGAACGACGTGACAGCCCACACCCAGCGCAGGGGTGGATTGCGCCAGGGCGACGGCCTCGGCCGTAGCGCCAGCTTTTGCCATGAGCGTTGTGCTGGTCAGGGAACCCGCCCGGTGCAACTCTACGATCGCGCGGTTTACACCGTGCGTCAGGCCGAAGTCGTCCGCATTCACGATCAGACGGGTCACTGGGCAAGTGTATCAACCACGCCGCGCGCCAAAGCCCGCACGCTGGTATGATGGCTAGAGGCCATTTCGGCTTTCCCACCTAAGTGGGCGGTTAGCTCAGTTGGTTAGAGCGCCTGCCTTACAAGCAGGATGTCGGGGGTTCGAGTCCCTCACTGCCCACCATTCCATTCAGATACCTACTTTGGACGCGCTAAGAGCCTGGCTATGCGTCGGCTTTCGTCCTGATGGGCGTAAAAGCCGCAGGAAAGGCATGCTCAGCAGCGCAATCAGGGCGCATTACCGTTTCATGGCTGGTTGAACCGGGTTTAATGGGGGCAGTTCGAAACGAATTCGATCTGCCTGTCACTGCTGATTAGTAGGTTTCAGGTGGCGCCGGATAAGCCGGCGGCGCTCCGCCGAACGCGAGCACTAGGTGCTCGAAGACTACGCCAGGATCGTGATAGATCAAACGGATGTGGTGCTCACCCGGTGCGAGATGCGGAATGGGAACGCGATAGATCCCTGCATTGCGAAGCACGTTGGCCTCCCACGTGGGGGCCTGCCCTTCCTGCCACTCGCCGGCACCGGCTGCATCGATCACTTGCTCTGCGTCTCCATCGATTGATACGCCAAACCGCAAGCGATGGGCTGAGTCCACCGGGAATGTGGGCAGGATGAGTAAGGAAAGCGTGGCGGGCCCGGTACTCGCGGTAGAAAATGTGTATTCAAGCCATGGCGCGGGTTGGTGATCACCATGATCGGCATTGGCAAGCAATCCGGCGGAACCATAAGTTACCGAGCCTCCTGGGGTGATCCCGAGATCGCTGATGATGCGCCACTGCGCTGGTGCGTCGTCCAACTTTCGTTGGAAGTGACTGGCGTTGATAGACACCGTACCGCGCTGTTCCGCGAATCCGGGCGCTCGGTGCTCTTTTGCTGACGGTGCTAGCTGATCCGATGCCCACGCTGAAGGCAAGTCTGCATGGGATGTGCCGTCGGCCAAGGCGGGCATGCGGAACACCTGTCGGTCCCGTGGAGCGCTCGACATCATCCCTTGCCACTTACCGTCCTCCAGCGCGTTGTACCGCGCAGTCAGTTGCTGAATGCGGTCGTAGGCATCACGTGCTCGGTCCGCATCTGCCTGGCGTTCCGTCGTACGGCCTTCCGCAGAGTCCAGGTAAGTGCGGTCGGCGTAGAGGAACTTCTCGTTCTGTGCAGCCGCTGCGGCGATGGGGTACTCGATGAGTTGGAAGTAGGCGCTTTGGTAAGCGGCCGGCAACTGCGATGCAAGGCGATGAGCATTACGAGCAAGTTGTTGCCATGCTTGCAGGCGCGTTCCGTTTTGTCCGTAGTTGCTGGCAGGCCATGCATGCGGGTTGAATTCTGTACGGCGCACGGCATTGTCGTAACCGTTAAAGCCCATGAACTCAGGCTTGCGCACAAAGTTCAGCGCATAGTACTGCTGCATCAGGCCGGTGATTGCATACGCCTGGGCGGCGGGAAACTGCTCGGCATTCCAGCGCTCTAGGTAGGTTTGCTGATCCATCCGAGTTGTCGCAGGCTCGTTCCAAGCCAACTGCAGGAAGTAGTCGATATCCGCCTCTGCGGGCTTGATATCGCCGACATTCAGAATCCACGCGCGGCGCGCGCCATGGTCGAATGCCTTGCTCATCTCTTCGCGAATAAGCGCGGGCGGTGTCGAGCAGAGCCAGAGATAGTCATGCGGGAATCCCCAGTACGAGACGTGATAGTAGACGGCTGATCCGCCGCTGCGTTTTTGCTCTTGAGCATTGGGAAGCTGGCGTATGTAGCCGTAATTGTCGTCGGTCCAGCCCAGAGTAACGTCATCCGGTATTTGCATGCCGGCGCGATAGAGCTCAAGCGACTCTTTGTAGAGCCACAGGACCTGAGGAACTTTGCTCAACTCTGGGCTTACATACTGCGAGAGCAGGCTGCGCTGTGTTCGCAGGGCCTCTTCGACCAGGTGCGCCTTGTCTTGAACGGTTCCAGTCGCTTCCAGGCCGGAGTCATGAACACCGCGCATGCCCACGGTGTAGAGGTTTTCGAACTTTCCGTTCCTCCTGAGCCGTTCGGCCCAGTAGGCGTCAATCGCAGCGCGATTCGTCTGGTAGTTCCACGGGCCGTCGGTCTTTTCGTTCCACTCACCCACGTTGTTGCGTAGTAGCGCTTCAGAGTGTGACGAGCCCATCACGATACCCCACTTGTCTGCGAGCTGCGCATTCGCCGGGAGGGCATTGAATGGCAGTGTGCCGGGGTGCATGGCAGGCCACAGCGTGTTTGCGTGCAGGCGAAGCAGGAGTTCGAAGATGCGCTCGTATGTGTGCGGCCCGATGTTGCCTGTCGCACGATCGAGCGTCTGTGCGGCCCAGGGGCGCAGGCCCCAGTCCTCATCGTTGAGGAAGATGCCGCGGTACTTCACCGAGGGCTCAGCCTGCACCTCGTCATTCGCTGCGATGTCGATCGCGGAGTGGTGCGAGACGGGCACGTCGGCCCACCACGCCCAGGGTGAGACGCCCATCTGCCGCGAAAGCGTGAAGAGAGCGAAGATTGCGCCGCGACGGTCACTGCCTGCAACGACCAGTGCTGAACGCATGCCATCGACTGGGTGCGGAACAACACTCGTGACGGCGCTTTCCCATTTGTTCTGGATGGCTGCGGCCGGAAGCTGGCCGTTGCGGCTGAGTCGATCGATCCAGGGCGAATGGCTGAGCACACCAACCACAACGAGATGCGCGGGCAGAGGACTGGGGAGTGCGGTGAACAACTCTGGCTTAACGCCGCTCACCCGCTCCACGTCATTGCGGAAGGCCTCGACGGCCGCACCCAGTGCAGGCATCTCTTCAGGGGCAACGTAGATGGGCGCGGCCTTGCCGGCGCGTATGAGCGGAAATGCCAGTTGCGAGTGCGGCGCGTCCAGGCGCACGAGGGGTTGTTGCGAAAGGGTCTGAGCATTGGCCGCAACAGCCAGCCCGAGTAGTACAGTGCATGTTTTCAGCATTTCCTGATCGTCCTGATGGGAAGCACTCTTGTACCGTTCCTTTGTATTCTTCTTCGGCACATTTGCGCCAGCAGGCGATACAGGAGCGACCTTCAGGCGGGATAATTGTTGACGGGGTTGGCGGGCAGATATTGCCAGTACACACAGGGCAGGCTTCAAT
>DATMUN010000157.1:0-4990 GCA_035563895.1 Occallatibacter sp.
CGGCAACTGCGAGCGTGGTATGCCCAGGTTCCTGCACTGCGCGCTGTTCGGGTTCGTCGTCCGAATGCAGTAATCGATGTTGAAGCACTCCTTCATCGTCCTGCCAATGCAGGTGCTCTCCAGCGGCTCCGGCAACCAGACCAGCACGATGCTGCTGCCTCCGTTCGGAAAGTCCGGCGCCTGCAAATAGAGCGTCTGCTCCATCTCAATGCCGTTTGGCGCACCCGGAAATGCCTGCGCGAAGGCGATCTGCGAAGGATGGCCCGCGACTACCGGCGCAGCAGTAAAGGCAACGGCACCAACAATCGCGCCCGCAATCCATCTGACACAAATCGAGAGATTTATCATGCCGGTACTCACGGTGCCATTGTGCCACAGGCCTGATTCTCCTCTGGCACATACCTCCACCGAATGTGTGAGATAAATCACACCCTCAACGCCTATGATCAAGGGACAATAGGCGTAAGCCATTCTCGCGGTGCTTCCCCCGGGATGCGAGAATCATGTTGGAGATTTCATGGCAACCTTAGGCAGTTTTGCCCTTCTGCTCGCACTGGCGCTGGCCGTATACAACTTCCTCGCTGGCACGTTCGCTCTGCGGCTTATCGCCACCGGCCAGGCCACGCGCGTATCGCCAGAGCGGCTGGCCGATACGGCACGCCGCGCCGGTATCGCCGGCTTCGTCGCCGTCAGCGCAGCGGCCTTCGCCCTTATCTACTCGGTTTTCACCAACGACTTCTCGATCGCCTACATCCTCGAGCACTCGAACCGCGCCCTTCCCGCCCCGTACAAGTTCGCCGCGCTCTGGAGCGGTCAGGAAGGTTCGCTGCTCCTTTGGGCATGGCTGCTCGGAGCCTTCGGCTTCGTGCTCCGCCTCACGCACAAGACGGACGTGAAGCTCTACGCCTACGCTGGCACCATCCTCGCCGCCGTGCAGACCTTCTTCCTGCTGCTGATCAACTTCCCGGTCAAGCCCTTTGCGCTCTGGCAGGGTCAGATTCCGGAGGACGGCAACGGACTCAACGCCCTGCTCCAGTATCCGGAGATGGTCATCCACCCGCCGATGCTCTACCTCGGCTATGTGGGCTTCACCGTGCCGTTCGCCTTCGCGCTGGGCGCGCTCATGATGAGGTACCCCGGTGAGAAGTGGATCAAGATCACGCGCGTCTGGACCCTCGTCACCTGGATGTTCCTCACCATCGGCATCTTCCTCGGCATGCACTGGGCCTACGCCGTGCTCGGCTGGGGCGGCTACTGGGGATGGGACCCTGTCGAGAACGCCAGCTTCATGCCCTGGCTCACCGGCACCGCCTTCCTCCACTCCGTCATGATGCAGGAGCGCAAGGGAATGATGAAGAGCTGGAACGTCTGGCTTATCTTCTCCACCTTCCTGCTCACGCTGCTCGGCACGCTGCTCACCCGCGCGGGCCTGGTCAGCTCCGTCCACGCCTTTGCTGAGTCCTCCATCGGCAACTGGTTCTACGTCTTCATCGTGCTCGTACTCGCCGTCTGCATCTTCACCTACGTGCTGAACCGCAGCCACGTAAAGAGCGAGCAGCGCCTCGAGTCGCTCGTCAGCCGCGAGTCCAGCTTCCTGTTCAACAACCTGGTCCTGCTCGCCGCCTGCTTCGTCATCCTCTGGGGCACGCTGTTCCCCATCCTCTCGGAGTACGTGCAGGGCAGCAAGGTCACCGTCGGCCCGCCATTCTACAACCGCGTCGCTGTGCCCATCGGTCTCTTCCTGCTCTTCCTCACCGGCGTCGGTCCGCTGTTGCCGTGGCGTGCCACCTCCATGCGCGCCGTCCGCCGCAACTTCGTCATTCCCTGCGTAGCGCTCTGGCTCACCGTCATCGTCGCATTCTTCTTCGGCGCTAATCCGTGGAAGGACGGCTCCTTCGACTCCGGCGCCTTCTACGCTCTGGTCGGCTTCGGCCTCGCCGCCGCCGTCTTCGTCGCCATCGCTTCGGAGTTCTACCGCGGCGCCGCCGTCATCGCCCGGCAGACCCGCCGCAACCTCTTCGCCTCCATGCTGGTGCTCACCCGGCGCAACACGCGCCGTTACGGCGGCTACCTCGTCCACATCGGCGTGGTCATCGTCATCGTCGGACTCGCCGGCGCTGCCTTCAACCACAATGTGGAGAAGGAACTCGGCGTCAACGACACCATCGCGATCGGTTCCTACACGCTCAAGTGCACCGGCTTCACGCAGGACTCGAACCTGAACTACAACTCCGAGTACGCCATGCTCGATGTCTACAAGGGCGGCCAGAAGCTCTTTCAGATGACGCCTGAAAAGCGCGTCTACCTGGCCAGCCAGCAGCCGCAGACTATGGTCGCAATTCACTCCGTGCCCGGCTGGGATCTCTACGTGGTCTACGAAGGCGCAAACCCCACCACCGGCCAGCCCATCATCAAGGCATTCCTCAATCCGCTCGTCAGCTGGATCTGGGCAGGCGTGGCCTTCATGGTCTTCGGCACGCTCATCGCGCTCTCTCCGGCATCCACACCTTCCGCGGCATCCGCGCGAGTCACAGTCACGCAAGCAGAGCCTGCTCTGAAGGGAGGCAACTAATGCGCTTCGCTTCCCGTCCCGGTTTCTGGATCAAATCGGCCCAGGCTCTTCTTGTCGCCATCGCCGTCTGCTTCTCCATCGGAGCAACCACCGACGGCGACCGCTACACCGACCTCGGCCATCGCCTCATGTGCACCTGCGGCTGCTCGCAGATGCTCGGCGAGTGCAACCACGTCGGCTGCCCTGAGTCGGACCGCATGCGCAAGGAGCTGATGGCTTCCATTCAGTCCGGCGCGTCCAACAAGGACATCCTCGACAGCTTCGCAGCCAAGTACGGCGCCACCGTGCTGGCCGCACCCACCACCAAGGGCTTCGATCTCGTCGCCTGGATCGCACCGATTGCAGTCTTCGGCGCTGCCCTGTTCGGAACCATCCTTCTCGTCCGTCACTGGTCCATCGGCCGCGCCGCTGCCGCGCAGCAGGCCGCCAACCCGGCCATTGACGCACTCCGCGAGAAGATCCGCCGCGAGACTGAATCCGGCAATGAGGGAGACATCTAACCATGACTGAAGCACAGGGCCTTCTGGCCGGACTCCTGCTTGCCGTCGCGCTTGTGGTTTACACGTTCTGGCCCGACAACGTCTTCGCCAGCCAGCGCGAAAAGACCCGCCTCGACTTTCTGCTTGAGCGCAAGGAACAGCTCTACGAGAACCTGCGCGACCTCAACTTCGAGTACCGCGCCGGCAAGTATCCCGAAGAGGACTTCCTCGCGCAGCGTGCCCTGCTCGAAGATGAGACGGCGCAGTTGCTGGCCGAGATCGAGTTCCTCCAACAGCAACACGCCTAAACGGTCCAGCACGACCTCACGTGCCCCACCCATTTCACGTTCTCTGTGAGATGGGTGGGAAAGCACTAACCCCGCACTGCCACAGGACGACGCACACGACTATGAAAGCATCCCGAATTCTTCTCCAATCCGCGGCAGCCGCTCTTCTGCTCGCCGCCGCATGGGCACAGGCTGCCACACTCACCGGCACCGTGACCAACAAGACCACCGGCAAGCCTTCCTCTGGGGACACGGTCGTTCTCGTCGACGTGCAGTCCGGCATGAGCGAGGTGGCCACCGCCACCACCAACGCGCAGGGCAAGTACTCGCTCAAGGCTCCCGGCTCAGGCCCTTACCTCATCCGCGCCACCCACCAGGGCGCCGGCTACTTCATCGCCGCTCCGCAGGGCAACGGCCCCGGCGACATCTCTGTCTACGACGTATCCGCCAAAGTTGACGGCGTCTTCATCGAGGCCGAGGTCTTCGAGCTTGAAACCGACGCCGCCGGCCAGCTCCACGTCAACGAGCGCTACTTCGTCCACAACACCAGCAACCCGCCGCAAACCGCCTGGAGCAAGCAGTCGTTCGTGCTCTACCTCGCGCCTGAGGCCACGGTCGCCGGTGTGGCCGCGCAGCGCCCCAACGGCCTGCCCACCACCGTCAACCTCGACCCTGCCGGCCCCAAGGGCAAGTACGCGTTCAACTTCCCCATCGAGCCCGATCAGGGCGACAAGGACACGCTCTTCCAGATCGAGTACACCGTCCCCTACAGCGGCGGAAAGTTCACCTTCCACCCGCAGGTCACGCTGCCCGCGCAGAGCGTCGGCGTGCTGCTGCCCAAGAGCATGACTTTCGCTGCCGGTTCCGGCTCGGTCTTCCAGCCGCTCCAGCAGGACCCCAACATCCAGACCTACGTCGCCAAGAACCTGACCCCGGGCAAGGCGCTTGAGTTCACCATCTCCGGCACCGGCTCCATGCCGCGTGAGAACCAGGGCACGCAGGGTGCAGACGCCGCGGCAGGCCAGCCCGCCCCCGGACAGCCCGGCGGCGGCATCGGCGCGCCCATCGCCTCGCCCGATCCGCTCAGCAAGTACAAGTGGTGGATTCTCGGCGGCCTCGCACTCCTGCTCGCCGCAGCCGCAGCCTTCCTGCTGCGCAAGCCGGCAGGTGCGCCCGTCGCAGCCCCGGCTCCCGGAACCCCCATCACCGCCGCGACACCCGGCTTTAACGCCGCCACTTACGCGCCCACGGCTGCCCCAGCAGCTCCTGTAGCGCACACCAGCGGAAACGCCGCCCTGCTCGCCGCCCTCAAGGAAGAGCTCTTCTCCCTCGAAAGCGACAAGCTCGCCGGCGCCATCTCCGCCGCGGAATACGCCGAGGTCAAACCCGCGCTGGAAATCGTCCTCAAGCGCGCCCTCAACAAGAAGTCGTAACTCGTTCCTCCTGGAGAGCAAAGGCCTGCCGGACGCTAGTTGTCCGGCAGGCCTTTGCTTTTCCCTCTGTATTCAATACAGAACGAAAATGGGTGCCCCAGGTCCGGGGTCCCCACGGACAGGTCTTTGTCCGTGGGGTGGAGATCTCGCTTCTGAGGCCTGGGAAAGCGAGCCCTCACCCTAGCCATGACAAGCTTTACGCTCGATCACCACGGCCCC
>DATMUN010000158.1:0-2025 GCA_035563895.1 Occallatibacter sp.
AGCCTTTGTGCGGCACCGCCCTCCCGCGGCGCTGCTTTCCCACTACCTCCTGACGCGATTTCGTGCCTGCGCGTTTGTACAATCCTGCAAAATTAAATTACCCTGGCGAGGGGTTTCCACCCCATCTCTGGAACGCCCTCCCTTTGGAGGCACACGGAACACGACTTCGATGCTGTCACGGTCGATCTCGACTCTGCGGACGACGGCATGGATGATCTCACGCATGCCCAGCCAGTCGAGCCCATCGAGCCCGTGGGTCACCTTGGCGGAAAAATCTTCCAGTCGGCTGATAACGAGTGATAGCTCACGTTCGGAGTTGGCAGCTGTAACCGCTGCTCGCTGTTGATCCTGCAATTGAGACCTGCGCAGCTTCAGCCCTGCAATGCGGGGTTCGAACTCAGCTTTATCAATGAATCCCCCGGCGTAGCAGTCGATGAGGCGATCGATGCCGCGCTGAACCGTGGCTATCTGGCGCTCCAGTCTCGCGACCTGTTCCAGCGGGCCGGCTTCGCCGTTTGCCTGACCGATGCGTCGCCGATACTCGTCGGCCACCCGGCTCGGATCTTCCAGCAGTGCTCTCACCTGCTCCCACACCGCCTGCTCAAGCCGGTCGCCGCACACGCTTGGATTGCCGCACTTGGCCACGCCGTTGAACCCATGTTCCTTCATGCTGAGGCAGCGGTAATAATGGTGCCGACGCGTCAAGCGATCTGTTGGCGAGGGCACAGTCGTCGCGCAGTAGGCATAGCCGCAACAGCGGCAAACCGTCAGTCCCTGCAGCAGCCAACGCGGACCTGATTGGCTGTACCGCTTGCGCTTACGGTTCTCTGCGAGCTGCGCCTGCGCGGCCTCGAACATGCCAAGCTCGATCAGGGCCGGCACTGCAATCTCGATCCATTCCTCGCGCGGACCTGCAACGCGCCGCATAGCACTCGGTACCGAGGGCGAATTACGCCGCAGCAAGCACGGCCGCGGTCCGGCCGCAACGATGCGCGAGCGCCCGAGCACGGCACGACCGATATAAGCTGGATTGCCGAGCATGCTGCGCAGCGTCGTAGCGCTCCAATGCCGCAGACCGCGCGGAGTTTTGCAGCCCATTTGCTGCAAGCGTCGGCACACGTCGCGCAAGCTCAATCGATCGAGGCCAATCCAGCCAAAGATCGAGCGCACGATGCGGGCCTCATCGTCCACGACCTCGAAGCGCGCCACGCCACCGCCCTGACTACAGCTGATGTAGCGATACCCAAACGGCGCTCCAGTCAATGCGCTGACCGCGCCAGAGCGCGCGGCATGCCGACGCCCGCGCCGTGCGCGCTCGAGAATCTTGGTCCGCTCGTATTCGGCAATGATGCCCTGAACCTGCAGCAACAGCTCGTCCTCGGCCGTATGGCCGATCGCCCGGTTCAGGAAGACGATCTCCGACCCGCTACGCCGAAACTCCTCAATCAAAAGCACCTGGTGGGCATGGCGGCGCGCCAGCCGGTCAGGCGCGTGCACGTAAATGCGCTCGACCTCCCCGCCCGCTACCGCATCGCGCAGTTTCTCCAGCGCCGGCCGTTGAAGGTTCGTGCCGCTCCAGCCGTCATCCGTGTAGCCGTGGTCCGGTTCGAGCTCAAACCCATCGGCGGCAATGCGCTCCTTCAGCGCCGCAATCTGACTGTCGATGGTGTGTGCGTGCGCTTGCGCCTCGCTTGATACGCGCGCGTAGAATGCAACCGATCCGCTTTTGCTCATGCCTCACCTCTTCGCCGCTTTGCCATGAGCGCCTGGACTTGCGGTCGCCCGACCTTGTCGCGCGCCGGTGCAGTCCGGGTTCGCCGCACCGTTGGCACCAGGCAGGCATAGGCGTCGATCAGATGCTGGGCACTGAACCTCGTCCTCTCGAACGATACGCGCACAATCTGCAGAGGGCGATCCGTGCGCCGGACCATGCGTCCCTCCATCGACGGTGGGTCGCGAATCAAACCGCCGATGCCACATCAATTCGTCCGCAAATACTCCGCCCTGTGCGGCAAATTGACTCGG
>DATMUN010000159.1:0-4487 GCA_035563895.1 Occallatibacter sp.
TTTGCCACCGCCACTTCGATCTGCCGCAGAAGACTCACGATCTGCTCCGGCGTATGTTTCTTCCCTCGGGCCATCCCAGGCTCCTCTCATACCAGCTTCTCTGATGATTCCCGCTGGTACAAAATTCGCCGGGCACTCCAAATTGCACCCGGCGCAAGTTGGCTGATAAATGCGCGCAAGGATCTCGTCGAAGAGTACACCGCGCTAGGCCAGCCACAGAGCTCTCAGCCCTTCCGTGCCGAGCTGGCCTCTCTCAACGCCAATCCTGCTCCCGGTCTATCGCGAAAATAAACTGGCATCAACGGCGCACACACGCGCCGGATGATGACGCTCTATTGCCAGTGTTTGATCCGATACGAGACGCCGAACTGGAAGCCGCCAGGATGCATGCCGAACTGCGGCTCGCCCGAGAAGTTGGGCGAGTTGAGAAGGAAGCGTTGCTGATACTCCGCGCGCACTGCCCAGCGCCGATCAAATCGGTATTCAACGCCGCCTGCGGGAGCAAGCGTGAAGTAGCTTCCGTCGCCGAGCTCAAAGGGGAAGTGCACCCGGTCTGATCCGATGGAGAACCTCGCATACGGACGCCACTTATTGCTGTGCAGAAAGATGTACTTCGGCCCCACGAGGAAGGCTGTCTGCGTTTCGCCGTTGTAGCTATTAAAGCGCAGAAAGTCCATGCTCGCCTCGAAGGCAATGCGGTGCGTCCAGTCGAACTCGCCGAAGGCACCGATGCCGCTCATGCGCACGTCGGTTCCATTCGGGAAAGCAGGGTTCATGTTGAGAAAGGACCCGCCGACCCAAATGGACTGACCACTGCCGGTTGCAGAGTGAGTTGCCTGCGCGTTAGCAAGCTGCGCGAGCGTAAGCAGCAGCAGCATTGCACAGGCAGCACGGCAGACACGTACCGGACTGGCAAAGATGGGAGCGAACGCAATGAACATGATCTTCCGGTTCTCCAACATTTAGAAGAGCGACTTAATGGTGACTGACGCGGTGGCAGTCTGCGTGATGGAAAGCGATCCGTCCGTAGCGACTCCCGTCACAGTGAGCGTGTAGCTCCCAGGCGTGGTTCCGCCGGTTGCAGTGTGCTTCGAGTTGCATCCGGTGACGGCAAACGCTGCCCAGGCTACTGCGATGACGAGCACGAATACACGCGCTATGCGACGCCAGCTCCGTCGCGGCAGGAAGAAGAGGAACACGGCACACAGTGCGGTGGGGAGCTCGCGCCCAAGTAATGGAGCATTCATCTTTGCGCTGCTGGGCGCAACGCTTTGCAGCACGAGCTTGGCTGTGCCGCTGCCGCCAGTTACGGTCGAGGGCGTGATCGTGCACGTGGAGCCGGAAGGAGCGCCACTGCACGTCAGAGCAACGTCTAGTGCGAAACCGTCTCCAGGGGTGACTGTCACGGTATACGTTGCAGCTTCACCGGTGTAGATGCTCCTCGAAGACGGCGCGATAGAGAGCGAGAAGGTTCCGGTGATGACTTCATCGACTGCATTTGACGTGCTGGTAGCGTAAGGCGAGGACTCCGTGTAGACGGCTGTGATCGTATGTGTGCCGACGGTGAGCGTGCTCGTCGAATATGTTGCGACACCTGAACTGAGCGTCGCGGTCCCCAACACAGCCGAGCCGTCATAGAACGTAACGGTTCCCGTCGCCGTGCCGGAGTCGGCAGTGACCGTGTTAGTGCACGTCACGGTCGTGCCATAGGAAGCAGGGTTAGGGGAGCAGGTGAGCGTGCTGGCTGTCGTGATGAGCGCCTTGACCACCTGGATGAGACTGGCCGATGCAGATTCATGCGACGCATCGCCTTCGTAGGTGGCCTTGATGGTATGCGATCCGACACTGAGGGAAGCCGTGGTGTAAGTAGCAACTCCGGAGCTTAACGTCACAGCGGCGAGCACGGTTGTGCCGTCATAGAAAGTGACGGTGCCTGTGGGCGTCGTAGAGCTCTCACTTGTGACCGTCGCGGTGAACGTGACTGACTGGTCGTAATAGCTTGGATTCAGGGAACTGGTGATCGAAACTGACGATGGATACGGCACCGTGAGGTATGCGACGACACCGTCGTGGCTTGATGCACGCGCGACCGTGCTCGAAGTGTAGGTATCGACGACCGGGAAGTCGGCGCCAATGCGGGCGTAGTCGATGGCGACGAGATCCGCAAGTTCGGAGCTGATGAGGATGTGGTCCGGCTGCTCGGCAGAACCACTCTCCACATAGGTGTAGCGTGCAGTCGAAGCGTTCGTTGCGCTTGTGGCGAGATTCTCGGCGGAGGTTGTCGTGTTCTCGAGCGACGTGGTGTTATAGGTCGCGTCGTAGAGCGTGACCAGCGTTCCGCTGCTGGTGTTTGTTGGCTCGCTGCCGTCCAGAATCCCGAGCGCGTCTACGTATCCGTCAGAAAATTCGAAGCTGTTATAACCGCCTGCGACGAACAAATGCTGGCTGGAGGCTTCGAGTGTTTCAAGATAGGTTGATAGCGCTTCTGCCTGCTGTTCACGCTGCAAACGAACTTCTGCGCCTTCAGTTGTATCGTCGATCTTGTCGCGGCTACTGAAGCTCGCGTTGGCCACAACGATGCTGTAGTCATCCGTTCCAGTGCGTGGAATGCCTGCCGTGAACACCAGTGGTGAGCGGCCGAAGAGCGTGGCAGTTGTTGCGCTTGTCGTTGTGTAGGTTGTGGCTGCGAGCACTTGCGCAACCTGCGGGGTGTCGAACTTCGATGCGTTATACAGGAATGCATTGACGAGGCCGTCGGCGTCCTCAGTTGAGATGGTTCCCAGCGTGTATGAAGGGCCTCCGGCACTCGTTACCGCACTCTGAAGTAGTGTGAGCGCTGCCGGTGCAATGCCCTGCAGTGCGAGCACATCCGGCGAGTTCTCGTAGTTGACGACGGCGTTGGCGAGCTTCGCAATGCGGACGGTCTCGCTTGTAGTCAAGCCATTCGCATCCTGCGTGGCCAGCGTGATCTGGCCAGTTGAGGCAGCGGTGGCTGCCGTAGGTGAAATTGTATTGCTCGCGGTGAGTGCGCTGACTGTCGATGAAGTCAGCAGCAGGCCTGTGTATCCGGCAGTGCTGACGTGATAATCAACGATGCCGATGAGATCGGAGCTGCCTGTAAATTTAGTGCCCGCAGGCGCATCGATTGCGGTGCCGCCGAGCGTGGTCGTATCGACAAGCAACAGTTGCGGATTGCCTGACCAGCGCGCAACAGTGCTTGGCGCCGTCGAAGGGACGGTCTCCAGATAGCTGATACCCGCGCTGCGGAATGGCCGCGTGGTGGCGAGCACCGCCCAGAACTGGCCGTTGGTCATGGCTGACTGGCTGGCTGCGACAACCGTGCCGCCCGTGCCCTGCGTGACCATCAGCGACGAACTCGAAGGCACGTTGACACGCATGCCTTCAAACGGCAGCCACTGACCGAAGGAGTTTGCCGTGTAGAGCGAACACGTGCCGCTAGTGGCGCTGGTCATCGTCGCCGAAGAGATGCTCGAGGGCAGCGTGTTACCCGTGGAGTTGACAACTACGTTCGTCGAATCGGGGCTGGCGATGTAGATCTGTGTGCCAGCGTAGCTCGACTGATTCGATGCCTGTACAACGCCGGTCACCGTCACGCTGGCCTGCATCGCCACGTTAGACGGCACACCCGTAGGCGTATACACGTAGATGCCTTCGGCTGTGCAGACATTGCTGTCGAAGTCTGTATCGGCATTCTCTATATAGAAGCCGTCAGAAAGCACGGCGATGACGATACCCGTGGTCGTAACTGATTGCGTCAGATAGGGCGAACTCGGCAGATCGGTTTGGATCGCGTGAATATTTACCGTGGTCTGCGACCAGGACCGCGCCCCCAGGGCGAGGACGGCTGCTGCCATAACCTTGCACAGAGTGCTGCGCCACTTGCCCTTGCGCATATTCTGCAGTTCTGTTCGCGGGCATGCGCGGACGATGCCCGGACGCAACTCGATGCTCTCAGGACTCACGGCGGCGTTCCTTCGTCGTGCGGGAAATGGTGATTCTCCCTTTGGGACGATGCCCCTGCACAATTTGATTACAGGACGCGGAAGGTTGGCTTTCTCCATTGGCAGGCCAACCGTCTAACGCTCAGGCTAAAATGTGACCAGACGAGGGAGACGGGGCGCTTGTCGGTAGCCAGACGCTTGATCGCAAGTGGAATTGTGCTGTTGGGCTCGTGCCTGAGTGCGCCCTCGCAGGTCACCGAGAGCGCTCGCTCCACGACAGGCGACACGGCGCGTGCTCAGGAGAGTGTCCCGCGTGTACCAGGTCTCTCCAATCTCTTCAGTGGGTTCAACGCTGGAGTCAGCTACTTTGGCGCGCACAACTCGGCCATCGGCTGGTACTCAGTGGCCACACCCGCAGTCAGCTACAGCTTCTCGCGGCACTACTCGGCCGATGCCAGCGCATCGATCTACTTCCATCGCCTGGTGGAAAATCTCGATCCCGGCGCGCCGCCCAACCAGAGGCTC
>DATMUN010000160.1:0-4230 GCA_035563895.1 Occallatibacter sp.
ATCGGCGGCCTGCTGCTCTTCGGTCTGCCCGACACCAAGGACGAACAAGCCACCGGTGCCTGGCATGACGAAGGCATCGTGCAGCGCGCCCTTCGTGCCATCAAGCAGTCCTCCGCCGCCAAAAAGCTCGTGCTCATCGCCGACACCTGCCTCTGTGAGTACACCAGCCACGGCCACTGCGGCATCGTCGTCGAAACCCCTTACGGCTTCGACGTGGACAACGATCCCTCGCTCGAGCTGCTGACCCGCACCGCCGTTAGCCAGGCCCGTGCCGGAGCTGACGTGATCGCCCCCAGCGACATGATGGACGGGCGTGTGGCCGCGATCCGCACCGCACTCGACAAGGCCGGATTCGCTGAGACCCCGATCCTCAGCTACGCATCCAAGTTCGCCTCGGCCTTCTACGGCCCCTTCCGCGAGGCGGCCGACTCCGCCCCGCAGTTTGGCGACCGCCGCACCTACCAGATGGACGCCGCTAACGCCCGCGAGGCCATGCGCGAGATCGAACTCGATCTGGCCGAAGGCGCCGACATGATCCTGATGAAACCCGCGATGCCCTACCTCGACATCGTGCGCGCCGCCCGCGACCGCTTCGGCCTGCCCATCGGCGCCTACCAGGTCTCCGGCGAGTACTCCATGCTCATCGCCGCCTTCGAAAAAGGCTGGCTCGACCGTGACCGCACCATCCTCGAGTCGCTCGTCGGCATGCGCCGCGCCGGTGCTGACTTCATCGTCACCTACTTTGCGAAAGAAGCTGCGCGGCTTCTGTAGTTCAAATACGATGGGTGCAGCGGGATACCTGCTGCGCCCATGACCGTCCTCGAAATCCTGGCAATTCTCTTCGCCACAGCCGCGGTCTTCGGACTGGTGTCGGCACGCTGGCTGCGTCTGCCAACAACCATCGGCACCATGCTGCTCGCGGTGCTGCTCGCCGTGCTGCTCACGCAGACCGCCGGACGCATCCCCGCAGCCCAGCACGCGGCTCTCGATCTCCTTCGCCAAATCGACTTCGGCGCAGTCATCCTGCACGGAATGCTGCCGCTGCTGCTCTTCGCCGGTGCCTTCCTGCTCGATCTCGACCTCCTCCGTCGCGAAAAGTTCACCGTAACCCTGTTGGCAACCGCCGGAACCGTACTCAGCTTCTTCTTTGTCTCCGGCCTCATGTCTCTGCTCTCCGGCGGCCGCATCCCATGGATCCAGTGCCTCATCTTCGGCGCGCTCGTGTCGCCCACTGACCCCATAGCCGTTCTCGAAATGCTCGGCCGCAGCAACGTACCCGGCCGCATCCAGGCGCAGCTCGCGGGCGAGTCGCTCTTCAACGACGGCGTGGGCGCCGTGCTGTTTCTCACTATGCTGGGCATCGCCACCGGCGCAACGCCCACGCCGGCTTCAGTGGCAGGCTCGCTGATCCTGCAGTCCGGCGGCGGCATCCTGGTTGGCATCGTCTGCGCGTGGATTACCTCGCACCTGATGCGCCGTCTCGACGAAAATCACCTCGTCGACATCCTGTTCACGGTCGCACTCGCCCTCGGCGGTTACGTCATCGCCTCGCTGCTCAATCTCTCCGCACCGCTTGAAGCCGTGGTCGCCGGCATCGCGCTACGCCAGTTCAACAGCAGCGTCGCACCGCATCGCATCGCGCACGAGAACCTCGACCGCTTCTGGCGCATCATCGACGAAATTCAGAATTCGGTGTTGTTCGTCCTCATGGGCTTCGTCTCGCTCTCCATTGCCCTCGATGCTGCAATCTGGCGCGCAGGCATCTCAGCAATCCTCTCCGTCAATCTCGTCCGTTTCGCCTGTGTCGCCCTCTTGCTGGCCGTGATTCGGCTCGTGCAGCCAGCGCACCGCTCCTCTGCGCTCATCCTCGGCTGGGGAGGACTGCGTGGCGGCCTCTCTCTGGCGCTCGCCCTCTCCGTGCCTCAGGCGCTGGGCCGCTCGTGGATGCTCGGCGCTACCTACATCCTTGTCGTCTTCTCCATCGTCGTGCAGGGCACGTCGATGGGCTGGTTGCTGCGTCGTGCAAGCCACCGCAGCACTGCGGCGTGAGACGCGCGCCAACGAATCTCTTTGTGCGATGCGCCGCACGTGTGATCTTCTAGAAGCACCCACTCATGCTCAAAACACTCGAACGCTATTTTGAATTCTCTCGACTGGGAACCAACTGGCGCACTGAGATTCTGGCTGGACTCACCACATTCCTGACCATGGCGTACATCGTCCTGGTGAATCCTGCCATCCTCTCCGCGGCCGGTGTGCCGCTGCCCGCCGTTACCGCTGCGACATGTCTCTCCGCAGCCTTCGGTTCCATTCTCATGGGGGTCTTCGCGCGTTACCCCGTGGCGCTCGCACCGGGCATGGGTCTCAATGCCTACTTCACTTACACCGTCTGCCTCAAGATGCACGTGCCTTGGCAGACCGCGCTCGGCGCGGTGTTTCTCTCCGGCTGCATCTTCCTCGCACTCACCGCCGCAGGCATCCGTCAGATGATCCTGCGCTCCATTCCCCACGAACTCTACGCAGCCGTCGCCAGCGGCATCGGCCTCTTCATCGCCTTCATCGGCTTTCGCAACGCCGGCCTGGTCGTCGCCGACCCTGCCACCTTCGTCGGCCTCGGCAACATCCGCCTGCCCGCCACCGCGCTCGCGTTGTTCGGCCTGATCCTGATGGTCGCCCTCGAAATCAAGAAAGTCCGCGGCTCCATCCTCATCGGCGTGCTTGCCACCACCGCTGCGGCCTGGGCGCTGGGCCTGGTTCATTGGGCTCCTGCGGGCGGCGGCGTTCAGGCGCTCACCCAGACTGCTTTCCAGCTCGACATCCGCGGCGCGCTCTCCAAGGGCCTGCTCGAAATCATCTTCGTCTTCTTCTTCGTCGACCTGTTCGACAACCTCGGCACCCTCGTCGCGGTCACCAAACGCGCCGGACTGCTCGCCGCCGACCACTCCATTCCGCGCCTGAACCGCATTCTCTTTGCAGACGCCACGGCCACCGTCTTCGGCTCCCTCACCGGCACCTCCACCGTCACCAGCTACGTTGAGTCCACCGCGGGCGTTGCAGCCGGCGGACGCTCCGGCGTCACAGCCATCGTCACCGGCCTCCTCTTCCTCGCCTGTGTCGGCGCCGCACCCTTCGTCGGAGTGGTGCCCAACGCTGCCACGGCTCCCGCGCTCATCCTCGTCGGCTCGCTCATGCTGGCCACCATCACCGAGATTCGCTGGAACGACCCGCTTGTTGCCGTCCCATCCTTCCTCACGCTGGTGCTCATCCCGCTCACCTACTCCATCGCCAACGGCCTCGGCTTCGGCATCATCTCCTGGGCCATCCTGCACCTCGTCACCGGCAAGCTCCGCCGCCAGGACTGGCTGCTCTACATCCTCGCCGTGCTCTTTCTGCTCCGCTTCATCTACCTCGGCGCCAGTTAGCGTAAACCGCAATATCCGAACGAGGTAATGGCCTGTCGCGAGCGACCTGCGGGCAGTGCGCCGCACGCAGTGCCTTAGAATCAAGATCGATGCGCTCCTCCCTCCTCCGCCGCTCCCTCGCTGCCTGCGCGCTCGTCGCCGCAGCGCTCGTCGCCCACGCCGCAGACACCTACCGCGTCATCCACAGCTACCCGCATGACACGCAGGCCTTCACGCAGGGGCTGGTCTACGTCGACGGCCATCTCTACGAGAGCACGGGGCTCGAGGGCCGCTCTTCGCTGCGCATGGAGGACCTCGAAACCGGCCGCATCCTCGCCTTCCACGACGTGCCCGCGCAGTACTTCGCCGAGGGCCTCACCAACTGGGGCAACACCCTCGTCCAGCTCACATGGCAGAATCACGTGGCGCTGGTCTACGACCGCTCCAACTTCCGCTTCCTGCGTTCGTTTCACTATGACGGCGAAGGCTGGGGCCTCACGCAGGACGGCAAAAGCCTGATCCTTTCTGACGGATCGTCGGTGCTGCGCTTCTTCGATCCCGCCACATTCAAGGAAATCCGCCACATCACCGTCCGCGACGGCAGCACACTCGTCACGCAGATCAACGAGCTCGAGTACATCCACGGGCAGATCTACGCCAACATCTGGCACTCCGACCGCATCGCCCGCATCTCGCCCACATCCGGCCAGGTGCTCGGCTGGATCGACCTGAGCGGCCTGTTGCCCGCCAGCGAAAAGTCCACCGCAGAGGCCGTCCTCAACGGCATCGCCTACGACGCCCCACACGACCGCCTCTTCGTCACCGGCAA
>DATMUN010000161.1:0-2657 GCA_035563895.1 Occallatibacter sp.
GGCTACGCCTCGTGCCTCTATCGAGGCCAGGGGGTGAACTGCGGTCCGCGCGGTCTGCAGGGCGAGCCCGACCATCTCTTCCATAACAATGGCGACGGCACCTTCACCGATGTGACGGTCAAGGCCGGAGTTGAGGACAAGGACAAGTACTACGGATTCTCCACCATCTTCCTCGACATTAACGGCGACGGCCGGCCAGACCTCGTCGTCGGCAACGACTCCGAGCCCAACTTTCTCTACATCAACAAGGGCGACGGCACCTTCGACGACCAGAGCTACGTCTCCGGCTTCGCACTCAATAAGGACGGCCGCGAGATCGCTTCAATGGGCATCGCCGCTGGCGACTACGAAAACAAGGGACAGGTCAGCTTTTTCGTCACCGACTTTGGCGATGACTACAAGGTGCTCTTCCATAACGACGGCGACGTGAGCTTTACCGATGTGAGCTACAAGGCGGGCGTGGCGCAGACCACCATTCCCTTTGTCGGCTGGGGAGACGGCTTCCTCGACTACGATAACGACGGCTGGCTCGACCTCTTCGAGGTTAACGGCCACGTGTATCCCGAAGTCGACCAGCACGACTGGGGCACCACCTGGGCCGAGCGCTCGCTCTTGTTCCACAACATTCCCGACGGCGCCAAGGACCGCAAGTTCGAGTACGTCCCGCCGGTGAAAGGCACCGGACTGGCCGGCGTGATCCCCGCGCGCGGCGCGGCCTTCGGCGACCTCTTCAACGACGGCAAGATCGACGTGGTGATCAACCCCATCGACGGCCCTGCCGTCCTGCTGCGCAACGTGAACCCCGACAAGCACCACTGGGTCGAGCTCAGCCTGGTTGGCAATAAGGACCCGAAGACCGGCAAACTCAGCCCCAGAGACGCCACCTGCGCCACCATCTACCTCTCCGCCAACGGCATGCGCATGCGCCAGGACGTGCTCTCCAGTGGCAGCTACATTGGCTCTAATGACCGCCGGCCGCACTTCGGCCTGGGCGACGCCACCGACGCCGGTTCAGCGGAGATTCACTGGCCCTCCGGCCAGGTCGAAACCATCAAGCTCCCCGTCGTCGACCGCATCTTCACCATCGAAGAGGGCAAGGGCATTACTGCAGCTCTCTGCGGCGGCGAGGCATGCGCCCCTGCCTCGCCAACCGTCAAGCCGCTGAAGTAGCCGGGCAATGTGAGCCCCAAGACAGCCGCGCCGGGCGGTCACTGCTCTCGCAAGAGAGAGGACCGGCCCGGCGCATGGTTCCGGGAGAAACCCGTTCTAAAAGACCCCGGCGATGTACTCCTCGGCTGGATGGTGCTTGATAACCTTGGCACCGCACTCATCCAGCACCACCGGCGACAGCGTCATCACCGGGCAGTGGGCATGCGCCAGCACCTTGTAGACCACGCCCTGGCGCGTTATGGCGGCAAAGGCCGACGCCCCCTGCGCGCCAAGAATGATCAGGTCAGCCTGTTGCGCCCGGGCCTGGTAGAGCAGTTCCTCGGTTGGGTCGCCAGGAACCACCACGGCCTGCACACCCACCACATTACGCAGGTCTTCTGGAACCATCGCCAGCAGCTCGGACTCAAAGTCCTCAATCGTCCGCCCTGCCAGAACCTCGGCGCGTTCCTGCGGCTTGATGACATGCTGCAAGATCAGGTGAGCGTCTTCCTGCGCGGCCACTGACGCGGCAAATGCCGCAACCACGTGGCTGGTCTCGTTCAGGCTGGTGGCGCACAGGATGGTGTGGGTTTCATAGTTTCTGTAGCGAGCGTCTGCGGCTCCCGGACCGATGATGTAGACCGGCACATTGGCCGTGCGCAACACCGCCTCGGCTACCGAGCCAACCAGCATCTTGCCCAGCGGCCCCGGCGAGTGCGTCCCCATCACGATCCGGTCTACCTGCCGCTCACGCAGGAAATGCAGGATCTGATCAGCGGCCAGGCCCGGACGCACAACCACCTCACACGAGATGCCATCGGCACGCATCTGCACCGCTAACGGTTCCAGATGCTTCACTTCAGCGCGCGCGGCGGCGGCGTAGTCGTAGTAGCGGATGCCGGAGGTCTCAGAAGCAGCCACCACCATTGTGTCGTATGCGTGAAACAGAATGAGATGAGCGCCAAACTCCCTGGCCTGCGCAACTGCGAAGCTCAAGGCCTTCTCGTTGGCGGGAATCTCAGAGGCGAAGAGGATGGTGGAAGGCTTGCTCCACCCTGGCTTCAGTGCGACTGCCATGGCGTACCTCCTTCTTGCTTGGCGGTTGGTACTTTGACAGACCCAGTACCGGTTATCGGTGCCCAGCGACACGCGGTCCGGTGATCCAAATCACCCGATCACACTCACATCCCCCTGACGCGCAGGTCGCCGGTCTTGGGGCCACTTTCTGCCTAACGAACGTAAGATGCCGGAACGTGCATCTCCGATGTCCGTCATTCTGTGCCCATTTTGCCGCCGTGTCCAGTGGCAGCTTCATCCGGCCCGAAATGTCCATTCCCGTGATCTGAATCACAGATTTCGACCCGGAAAATTGGTTTCCTAAGGATGCACTGGGGTGCTCCCCCGCCCGGATGCTGTTCCGGACCGGCCGCCCCGACCCTGGAGGTCAACATGCAACCGATGCATCAGATTCCCGCCCGCGGCGGGTTGAACTACGACGAAGCTCCCTT
>DATMUN010000162.1:0-3405 GCA_035563895.1 Occallatibacter sp.
AGGTGGTCTGCTCCGCCACGCCGTCAATCGTCGCGCGGCACTCCATGCAGATCCCCATCCCGCAGAACGGCCCCCGCCGCTCACCGTGCACCGAGGTCCGCGCCGCCACCCCCATGTTCAGCAGCGCCGCAGCCACCGTAGTCCCCGCCGCCACCTCCACCGGCCACCCGTTCACCGTCAACCGAACCCGTTCCGCCATCCCAATCCTTCCCCTAAACCCGCCACGGCAAAGCCCAAAGCATCGCAAGCAAGAAAATGGGTGCCCCAGGTCTCGCTTTTGAGATCTGGGAAAGCCGGGTGCCCCCGGTCCCTCGCCTTTGGGGACCGGGGAAAGCATCCCCCACCCCTGCAACGACAAGTCCAACGCTCAAACACCGCAGCCCTGCGAGCGATCAGCGAGCAGCGCGCCGCACGCAGTGCCGAGCGACAAAACTGATCACTGACCACTGATCCCCGATCACCGTTTCGTCGTTGTATGCATTTTTGTATATCATAGGCGAAACCCGTTCGCCCCACCCCATCTCAAGGAGACTCGCGGTGTCCCACCTTCGCTCCCTGGCCCCAGCGCTCGCTTTCGCCTGCCTCTGCGCACCCACCCTGGCCCACGCCGCCGCACCCGCACCCAATCCGGTGCAGCCCCTCATCGAGCGCTACACCACCGACCGCAATCTCCTCTATACCATCTACACCGACCCCCTCTCCCCCACCACCCAGGCCCGCTTCGCCCGCCTCGACGCCGACGCCAAACACGACCTCGCCGCCGTCCCCTTCGCCTCGCTCGATCAGGAGGGCAAGGTCGACTACCTGTTGATGGAAAACTTCCTCACCCGCGAAGACCATGCCCAAACCCTCGCCGCCGCCCACTGGAAACAGGTCTCCCCGTTCCTGCCCATCGCCGCCGACGTCTTCGCACTAGAGGACGCGCGCCGCGCCATCCAGCGCCCCGATGGTGAAAAGACCGCCGCCCGCATCACCGCCATGACCGCCGCCATCGCCACCCGCCGCAAGGAGCTCGAGAAGTCTCTCGACTCGCCCTCCCGCCCCGCGCGCATCGACGCCTGGCGCGCCGCCGAAGACCTCGACCAGCTCCACGACCAGCTCCGCCGCTGGTTCGAGTTCTCCAACGGCTACGATCCGGAGTTCACCTGGTGGGTCGCCGCCCCGTACAAACAACTCGACCAGTCCCTCAAGGACTACTCGGCCTTCCTCCGCGAAAAGGTCGCCGGTATCGCGCCCGACGACAAGGGCACCGTCATCGGCACCCCCGTCGGCCGCCAGGCCCTCCTCGACCAGCTCGCCGACGAGCGCATCCCCTACACCCCCGAGGAGCTCATCGCCATGGCCAAAACCGAGATGGCATGGTGCAAAGAGCAGATGCTCAAAGCCAGCCGCGACCTCGGCTACGGCGACGACTGGCACAAGGCAATGGAGGCCGTGAAGCAGCGCTACGTCCCCGCCGGCGAGCAGCCCGAGCTCATCCAAAAGCTCGCCATTCAGGGCGCGGACTTCGCCGAGAAGAACCAGCTCGTTACCGTCCCCCCGCTCGCCCGCGAGGCCTGGCTCATGGACATGATGACCCCCGAGCGTCAGCTCGTGAACCCCTTCTTCACCGGCGGAGACACCATCAGCGTCAGCTATCCAACTGATTCGATGACCTTCGACCAGCGCCTCATGAGCATGCGCGGCAACAACATCGCCTTCTCCCACGCCACTGTCTTCCACGAGCTCATCCCCGGCCACTGGCTACAGGAGTACTCCTACCTCCGCTATCGCCCCTACCGCCAGCTCTTCTCTACCGGCTTCTGGATCGAAGGAAACGCCCTCTACTGGGAGATGGTCTACTGGGACCGCGGCTTCCACGCCACGCCCGAGGAGCGCATCGGAGCCCTCTTCTGGCGCATGCACCGCTGCGCCCGCATCATCTTCTCGCTCAGCTTCCACCTCGGCCAGATGACGCCCGACGAAGCCATCAACTTCCTCGTCTCTGAAGTTGGCCACGAGCGCGACAACGCCATCGCCGAAGTCCGCCGCTCCTTCAACGGCTCCTACGACCCGCTCTACCAGTGCGCCTACCTCACCGGCGGCATGCAGTTCCGCGCCCTCCGCCACGAGTTGGTCGACTCCGGCAAACTCACCGACCGCCAGTTCAACGATGCCGTCCTCCACGAAAACATGATGCCCATCGAGTTCCTCCGCGACCTCCTCACCAACCAACCCCTCGCGCCCGACACCAAACCCACGTGGCGCTTCCTCGACAACCTCCCACCGCACGAAGGGAAATAATCAACAGTCTCGGGTGCCCCCGGTCCCTGGCTTTTGGGGACCGGGGAAAAGCAAGCCCCCAGCCCAGCCACGGCGGGGATTCACTGCCTCCCAAGCACGAAAATGGGTGCCCCGTCCTAACTTGTTAGGGCGGGAAAGCAAGCCCCCATCTCAGCCACGACGAACTGACCACTGATCACTGTCGACGGACCATGAACTCCAAACCAATTCTCGCCCTGGCCCTGCTCACCGCCACCCTCCCCGCCCAGCCGCCCCGCACCATCCACGGCCACGGCAACCCCATCCTCTCCGACGGCTCTTACTACTCCGCCGACCCAGCCCCCGTCGTCGCCGGAGACACCCTCTACATCCTCGCCGGCCGCGACGAAGCCCCGCCCGACGTCAACGACTTCATCATGAACGAGTGGCAGATCTTCTCGACCAAAGACCCCGCCTCGCACACCTGGCAGCACTACCCCGGCATCCTCCGCCCCGAGCAGGTCTTCCACTGGGCCGCCCCCGGCCGCGCTTACGCAGGCCAGATCATCCAGGGCACCGACAAGCGCTACTACCTCTACGCCCCCGTCGAAGAAGCCAACAGCAAAAACGACGACCCCTTCTCCATCGGCGTCGCCGTCTCCAACTCACCCCTTGGCCCCTGGCAGGACGCACACCCGGCAGGCCCAATCATCTCCCAGTCCATCCCCGAGAAGAACACCATCCAGAACATCGACCCCACGCCCTACCTCGACTCTGACGGCCGCGTGTACATCTTCTGGGGAACCTTCGGCCGTCTCCTCGGCATGGAGCTCGCGCCCGACATGGTCACGCCGCGCGGCCCCGAGGTCACCATCCACGGCCTCACCGGCTTCTTCGAGGCCCCGTGGTTCTTCCATCGCGGCAGCTCGTACTACATGATCTACGCCGACAATCAGGCCGGGCCCACGTCTCCCTGCACCCCCGCCGTCTACCACGCCTGCATCGCCTACGCCACCGCGCCCGCCCCCTTCGGCCCGTGGACCTATCAGGGCATCATCCTCCCGCCCGTCTCCTCCACCACCTCGCACCCCGGAGCCATCGAGTTCCACGGCCAGTGGTATCTCATCTACCACACCGCCGACGCCAACGGCGGCGGCCACTTCC
>DATMUN010000163.1:0-5484 GCA_035563895.1 Occallatibacter sp.
CTTCGAGCATCCGCTCGCGCGTCGGCCCCAGGTTCTTGGCGATGTCGTCGGGGCTGGGCTCGGTCTTCATGTCGATCTTCGCCACCACGCCCGTGCGGCCAGCGGCGATGGGACCGCTGATGTTGCCCGGCAACATCCCGAACAGCTGCGGCGCCACCTGGCCCACGGCGCCAAACTGCGGCACCTGGTCGGTCAGCCCCACCAGCTCGCTCTGCTTCACGGTCGCGCCCACTTCCTTCGCGGCCTTGTTCAGATCATTCGAAGCACGTGCAGCGTCGCTCAGTTGCTGCGTCTTCTGGCGCAGCAGACCCGGCAACTGGTCGGCGCGATAGTCGTCCAGCACGTGGCTCTTCCAGTCGGCAAAGCTCGGCGCATGCGCCGCAGAGATACCGGCCACCTTGAAGATCGCGTAGCCCTCGCCCGTCGGCGCCGACTGCGGAGCATCGTTTGCCTTCATGCCGAACGCCTTTGCGATGATTCCGGAGCTATCCGGCAAAGAGACGATCGTTCCCTGCGAGTTCACCGCGGACGTCGTCACCACCTGCAGATGGTGTGCAGCCGCCGTCTTGTCGAGCCCGTTCTTTGCGGCCTCAGAGGTGAGCGCCTGCGCAAACGCCTGCTGCGTTGCGGCCGACTTCTCACGAATCAACGCCGCCTGGATCGTCGGCAGCACTTCGTTCAGGCTCTGCGAGTGCGCCGTCTGGCGCTCTTCCACCTGCACAATGTGATAGCCGAACTGCGTCTTCACAATCTGCGAGTCGCCGATCTTCTGCGAGAAGATTGCCTTGTCGAACTCCGGCACCATGCGTCCACGCTGTGCGAAACCCAGCTCGCCGCCCGAGTCCTTGCTGCCCGGGTCGTCCGAGTTCTTCTTCGCCAGATCGGCAAAGTTCGCGCCGCCCTGGATCTGCTTCAGCAGAGCTTCAGCCTTGGCCTTTGCCGCCGCATCCGACTTCGCATCGGTCCCGGCCTTGATCAGGATGTGCCGCGACTTGGCCTGCTCCGGCACTTCGTACTCGCTCTTGTGCGAGTTGTAGTACGCCTGAATATCCTGCTGCGAGGGCTGCTGCACGCCGCCCGGCACCTGGTCGGCAGAGAAGGCGAAGTACTGAATCGTCCGCTGCTCCGGCACCGCATTCGCATAGCGCGCCGCGTTCTTCTTGAAGAAGCCTTCCAGGTCCGCGTCGCTCGGGTTGATCGACTTCGACAAATCGTCGGCCGAGATCACCGCGTAATCAAACTTGACCTTGATATTCTCGCGACGATAGGTCTCCTGCACGTCCTTGTCGCTCACCGTCACGCCGGCCGTCACCAGCTTCATCAGGCGCCGCACCGCGATGTCCTTCTTCACGTTGTCTTCAAAGTCGGCCACCGAGATCTGGAAGCGGCTCTGGATCAGCGCCTCATACTGCTGCTGCCCGATGAACTTGCCGTTGGGGAACAGCACCTGCCCGGCCGAGCCGGTCTGCAGATAGCTGCGCACATCCGCGTCCGTCGCATGGATGCCCAGACGATCCGCCTCGTTCAGCAGAATCTGCTGCTGCACCATCTGCTGCGCCACCTGCGGCTCGATCATCGACATGATCATCGGATTGCCGGCGTACTGCGGATACTGCTGCTGCACCTGGCGCGACGCCTGCTGCGCCACCTTCGTCTGGCTGATCACCTCGCCAGCCGACAGGTACTTGCTGTACCAGTGCGGATACACCACAGCGTACGTGTCCGCGGCCGAAGCGCTCTGCCCCGTCAGGCCGGGAATCAGGTACACGACCATCGACACTGACGCCGCAGCGATGATCACGATAAACAGCGCCCTCGTCAGGCGGCTTTCTTTCTGCAGGAAACGAATCATGGGTGGACTTGAGCCTTCAACTCTCTACGCGCTTCATTCAGGAACCCTCCCCCGGCAGCCTTAAAAAATCTCTGGCAGCCGCGGCACACGGTCCCCGCCTCACGCAATTCTCGCTGGACGCGATTCTCTAGCATTATAGACGAGCCAAACGGTCCCTTGGCTGCTGCCCGCAACCGCCCCCGAGCAAAAGAATCGCACAAAACAAAACGCCCGGAGGCGATGCCTCCGGGCGTTTCCTTCCATTCACTTAGCGCCAGTAGTATGCCCCGCCCACCATGTAGTAAGGCCGGTAGTACACCGGGGCATAGTAGTAGGGATACGGCGTCTGCTGCCCGTATGGCCCGCCGTAGTAGCTGCGCCGGTAGAGCGTCGGTCCGCCGGGGTAGAGTCCCTGCGACAGCCGCATTGCTTCCTGCTGGCTCACGGGCGCCACGGTCACCGGCGCTGCCAGATAGAAGCTCACCAGCGCCTCCGCCGGAATCCACGCGTTCGGCCCGCCGCTCGCAGCCGAGGCTGCCGTGCCCACTGTGCCTCCGGCAACAGCGCCAATCGCAGCACCGCCACCGCCGCCAGCCGCGCCGCCAATCAGCGCACCCAGCAGCGTGCCGGTCACGATATTTCCTGCCGTGCGCTCACCTTTGCCCGGGCTCTTCACGCGGAACTGATCCGTCTGAATCGGGTAGGTCTGTCCGCCCAGGTCCAGCGCGGTCAGTTGCAACGCCAGCTCCGAGCTGCCCGTCAGCGTGCCCGAGCCAACATGCTTCACGCCCACGATCACGCCATGCACCGTTGCGCCCCGCGGAATCGCCAGCACGCCGCCGAAGGTCACATCCTGGATCACCGTAAACTGCACCGGCTGGCCTTCCTGCGCGTGCTTGCTCTCCACCGGCTCGTTCGTCCGCACCTGTAGCAGCGTTCCCTGCGGCACCGCCACCGGCTGCGTAGGATACTGGTAAGCCGGCCCCGGCGGAGGCGTCTGCGCGTAGCCCGGCCACTGGTTGTTGTAGTAGCCCGGCGGAGGAGGAGGCGTCGTCGACTGCGGATACGCCGAAGCGTTCTGCGAGTACTGCGGCTGGTTGTATTGCGGCTGATTGCTGTACTGCGGCTGCTGATTATTCGGGTACGCCTGCGTCTGCGCATCCTGCTGCGGAGCGCTTTGCGGATACTGCGGTTGCTGATCCGCGTACTGTCCCTGCTGCGCCGTCTGGCTGTCCGCCACCTGGGCCGTCGCTTCATCTGCAGGGTTGCCGTTCACCGCATTCGGATCGTCCGCCGGGTTGCCAACCTTCAGGTTGTTGTCCACACCAGTCACGCCCGGCACACCCTTCACAATCGACTCCGCCAGCCGCTTTGAGTCGTCGGTCGAAACCGTGCCCGACAAAGTCACACGCCCCTGGATCGTCGCCGCCGTGATCAGGTCGCTCTTCAGCGCCTGCGAGGCGTCCAGGGCATGCACCACATCCATCTCAACTTGCCCGTCCGTGCGCGCTGCACCGGCCTGGGCCGTGTCCTGAATCGTGCTCTGGGCCAGCGCCACTGCGCTGCACACTGCGGCCACGCCCATCCACATCGTTGTACGTGCCACAATTCGTTTCCACGAGGAGCGATTCATTTCCATACAGTTCATACCCTCAGTGCCGTATCCGGCCATACTCAATCAGACGAACTTCCGGCCGCGGCGTCATACAGCTCTAACCCCGCCCGCTGCCAAAAGTTCCGGCCATTTCTTCTATTCCGCAGCCAGTGTCTGGGCAATCTGCCGCCCGTGGAACCGCCCGTTTTCGATGAAGATCTCGTTGGTCCGCGCCCCTGCCACAATCACCCCCGCCAGATAGACACCCTTCACATTGCTCTCCAGCGTCTCCGGGGCGCAAATCGGCTGCCGGTCCGGCCCCTCAAACTTCACGCCCAACGCCTCAAGAAACCGGAAGTCCGGGTGATACCCCGTCATGGCGAACACGAAGTCGTTCTTCAGCGGAACCTCGCCCTGCGGCGTCTCCAGCAGCACCGTATCCGCAGTAATCTCCTTCACTTGCGACTCGAAGTACGCCGCGATCTCGCTGTTCTTGATCCGGTTCTCAATATCCGGCTTGATCCAGTACTTCACATGTCTGTGAATCTCCGTGCCGCGATGCACCAGCGTCACCCGCGCCCCATGCCGCCACAGCTCCAGCGCTGCAATCGCCGCCGAGTTCTTGCCCCCCACCACCAGCACGTCCAGCCCGAAGTACGGATGCGGATCGTCGTAGTAGTGCACCACTTTGGGCAGGCCCTCGCCCGGCACCCTCAGCAGGTTCGGCAGGTCGTAGTAGCCGGTCGCAATCGCCAGCTTGCGCGCCCGCAGCGTGCCCTTGCGCGCAAAGCGATCCGCCGTGTGCACCGTAAAGCCGCCATCCTCGCCCGTTACCGCTTCCACGCGCAGATACTGACGGATATCCAGCTTGTAAAACGCCGCCACCTGCCGGTAATACTCGAGCGCCTCATTCCGCGTCGGCTTCGCGTTCGGACTCGGAAACGGAATATCGCCAATCTCCAGCAGCTCCGACGTGGTGAAGAACGTCATGTGCTGCGGATAGTGAAAGAGCGAGTTGCATACGCAGCCCTTGTCTACCACCACCGCACTCAGCCCGGCCTTCTGCGCCTCAATCGCGCACGCCAGCCCCGTCGGCCCCGCACCCACCACCAGCAGGTCAAACTTCACGTTCGCGGCCGCCGCATCGCCCAGCGTGTGCGGCTCCTCCGCCGGAAGCCCATTCGTAGAAAGATCGCTCATACCCCTAGCTTAAAGGCCGCCGTCGCTCAACTCACCAAGAGATTGGCAGACGGCCTGGGCGCAAAGAGCAACAATCGCAATAGCCCGACCATGGGTGCTCCGGGTCCGTCGGTTCGGACCCGGGAAAGCAAGCCCACATCCCCGCCACCTGACGGCACCACTTCCGTGTAGAGTTCTCCGTAAACCACCACCGAGGGCGAGCGATGAACAAGGATGACCTCCTCCGGTTCGACAACACGTGCGAGCACGATCCCGCAATCGAAGCGTGGATGAAGAGCAACGCAGGCGAGCTCGGCGAGCTCGCCCAGCACTGGTTCAAGGTAATGCGCGCCTGCGGTGACGAAGTACGCGAGCTCTTTCACGACGGCTGCCCCGTCGCATGCCTCGGCGATGTGCCCTTCGCCTACGTCAACGTTTTCAAGTCGCACGTCAACGTGGGCTTCTACCGCGGCTCAGAACTGCCCGATCCCGCTCGCCTGCTCGAAGGCAACGGAAAACACATGCGCCACGTAAAGCTCCGCCCCGGAGCCGAGACAAACACCGCCGCGCTCAATCACCTCATCGCCGCTGCCTACGCACACATCAAATCCCGCATAGAAAACGGCTAGTCCAAAAGATGCCCCGATCTCCAACCACGGGTGCCCCCGGTCCCTCGCGTTTGGGGACCGGGGAAAGCAAGCCCCCAACCCAGCCACGACAAACTGTTCCCTGACCACTGTCCACTGTTCCCTGTCATCATTGCAGAGAATTTCCCCCTGATGGCGCACAATCATGGCCAGAGGGAAAAAGCGGACATCGTCAGGCAGCTGACCGGTTCAGATCGGAAGGGTACCCCCCTCCCCCCCCCGGACATTGCGGG
>DATMUN010000164.1:0-2177 GCA_035563895.1 Occallatibacter sp.
AGATGGCTACGCCGCCGAGAGCGACGCTGCCGTGCTCCTCCAGGGTCTCGACATCGCCGACGAGCTCCACGAGCGCAAGATGGGCGAGTTGCAGGGCGGCCAGAAGGTCCGCATCCTCCTCGCGCAGGCGCTATTCGGCAAGCCGCAAGCTCTCCTGCTCGACGAGCCCACCAACTACCTCGATCTCGACTCCATTCACTGGCTGCAGGACTTCCTGCTCAAATACGACGGCACGCTCATCACCATCTCGCACGACCGTCACTTCTTGAACTCGGTCACCACGCACACCGCCGACATCGACTATCAAACGATCATCACTTACACCGGCGGCTACGACGACATGGTGATCGCCAAGACGCAGGTGCGCGCCACACTCGAGTCGCAGAATGCTCAGCGCGAAAAGAAGATCGCGCAGCTCAACGAGTTCATCGCCCGCTTCGCCGCCGGCACGCGCTCCTCGCAGGTCACCAGCCGCCGCAAGGAAGTCGAGCGCCTGCAGACCAACGACCTCGCCCGCTCCAACATCCAACGCCCCTTCATCAAGTTCGACCAGGTGCGCCCCAGCGGCAAGCACGTTCTCGAATTCAAAGGCATCACCAAGGCATACGGTGACCAAAGCGTCCTCGCCGACTTCACAGCCAACGTCATGCGCGGCGAAAAAGTCTGCCTCATGGGCCGCAACGGCGTCGGCAAAACTACGCTGCTCAAAAGCCTGCTCGCCAATTACCCCGGCCTCTCCGATCACGAGTTCTCTCTTGACGCCGGCGAAGTCCACTGGGGACACGAAGCACAGGTCGGCTACTTCCCGCAAGACGTTGGCTCAACCATCGAGCACGGCCTCACCGTCGCCGAATGGCTCCACCGCTGGAACCCCGCCGCCCACGTTGAAGACATCCGCGGCATTCTCGGCCAGATGCTCTTCACCGGCGAAGAAGGCGCCAAGCCCACCAAGGCCCTCTCCGGCGGCGAACAGGCGAGGCTCGCCTTCTGCAAGCTGATCCTCACCAAGCCCAACATCCTCATCTTCGACGAACCGACAAACCACCTCGACCTCGAGTCGATCAACGCCCTCAACATCGCGCTCCAGCGCTACGATGGCACGGTCCTGCTGGTCACCCACGATCACGACCTGATCGACGAAGTCGCCACCCGCCTCTGGCACTTCGACGCTAACGGTATCGAAGACTTCCAGGGCCCCTATGCCGAGTGGAAGGGCATGCATAACTAGTTACCGAGCGGGTGGAGCGTGTTTCACGATTGACAGCGCGTTCCGCCGCCCGTTGTAATAAACAAAGTGGCGATGGAGTTCGCCCTAACCGCTGTCCCACCCAACATAGGCCGGACAGCTGATGACTCCTGGCAGGCGGTCCTGTCGCGGAGTCGTGCCCGGCCGATCCCCTGCTCAATCTAAACTTAGCGCGGAAGCGTAGCGGCCAACCGCATCGCATCCACGTTGCATCAGGGGGCAACCGTGCAGAAATACCTGCTCATCGCCATCGGCGGCGCACTCGGCTCCATCGCCCGCTACTGGGTCGGCGCCACCATAGGCGCCCGCATGGGGACGCGCTTTCCTTACGGCACATTCGCCATCAACCTCACCGCCTGCGTCATCATCGGCTTCGCCCTCACCTTCCTCGGCCGCCGCGTCGAGCTCAGCCCAGCCTGGCGTTACCTCATTCCCATCGGCTTCGTCGGCGCATATTCCACCTTCTCCACCTACGAGTGGGAGGCCCTCTCCTCGCTGCGCACCGGAGCCTTCGCCATCGCCGGGCTTTACGCCGTCAGCAGCCTCATCCTCGGCCTCGGAGCCACCTGGCTCGGTGTCCTCCTCGCCGAACTCATCCCCTAGCCAACATTGCACCTGCCGCCGACCTCTGCCGGAGCCCGGCGCACGGCAGTTACTTCAGTGTGTGAGTTGAATCACAGTTCCAAAATGGACTTGTCTCTAACCTGAGCACAGCACCCGCAGGAGACAACGTCCATGAGTCCGACAGCGTTCACACCTACCGTCGAACCCACAGTAAAGAACCTCAAGGCCGCCTACCAGGGCGAAATGAACGCCCGCGCTTTATATATCGCTTTCGCTGCACAGGCCGATGAAGACGGCTACTGCGGCATCGCCAGTCTCTTTCGCGCCGCAGCACGCGCAGAGCAGATCCACGCGCACAACCAGGCTC
>DATMUN010000165.1:0-2078 GCA_035563895.1 Occallatibacter sp.
CCGCCTCCGGCGCAATCCCCAGCGGCAACGCGCCGTTCATCTCCACCTCGTGCCCATTCAAAAACGGCGCCGGATGCCCCGCGCTGGCCAGCGAGCACTCTGCCCCCGGACAGATGCGCGCAATCACGCACGTCGCAAAGCCGCCTTGCAGCCGCCCATACAGTCTGCGATTCAGCTGCCCCAGCAGCACCCCCGGCTCGGGATAATCCTCCGCCAGCGCCCGCACCGCGCCCACAATCAGCGACACCGCCATCGCCGCCCGCAATCCCTTGCCGCTCACGTCGCCCAGCACCACCAGCGTCGAGCCATCCTCCAGCGGAATAATCTGGAAGAAGTCGCCGCCCACCTGTTGCGCTGGCCTGTACGCACTCGTCACGTTGAAGCCCGGCACCGCCGGCAGCGTCTCCGGCACCAGCACCCGCTGCAGCTCGCGCGCGTTCTGGATCTCGCGCTCCATCTGCACCTGCCGCCGCCGCTCCCCCACCGAGTAGCGCGCCACCGCATACACAATCGCCCCCAGCAGCAGCGTCGTCGCCAGCGTCTGGAAGTTGATCGGGTTTCCGTTCAGCACAAACAAAGGCCGCGTCAGCTTTTCATCCAGCGTCCAGTGCGTGAACCGCTTGAACTGTCCCGAGAGATTCCGCAGCACGTACGTCATCTCCGACAGAAACGCGAACCCCGCCACCAGCCACCGCGAGAGATCCAGCCGCTGCCGTCGCGCAATCGCCACGCCCACAATCACCAGAGGAATCACCTCCAGCGGCGTAAAGATCACCGTCAGTACCGTGTCGACAATCTGCAGCGCGTGCTCATAGGGATGCATGCCCCACAGCAGCACTGCGATACCGTCCAGCGTGAACGCCAGCGCAAAGATCCCCGACACCTTGCGCACCAGCCACGCCAGCCGCCGGCTCTCGTTCAATTGCAACAGCCACAGCAGCAGGAACCACAGCGACACATCCTGCACCATGATCGCCGGCTGCAGCAGCCCCTGCGCCATGTTGGTCGACCACGGCAGCCGCAGTGTCCCCAGCACCACCCGGAATAGTGGAATCAGCGAATACGCCGCCATCCACATCAGCAGCATCTGCTGCCGGTCGCGCAGCCACGCCAGCAGGCTCAGCAGCGACACCAGCACATACAGCGACACCACCCCGAACTGAAACTGATTCCGCCGCATCCAGCCGTAGTCCAGCTGCGCCTTGCGTGCGGCAATCGCCGCACCGCTTCCCACCTCTGGCACAGCTTCAAAACCGCCAATCTCCCCCACGTCGTTTGAGAACAGCGGCGCCTTCCACACCCGCACCGCCAGCACGCCGCTCGTCGCCGTCCCCAGCCCGAAGGTCTGCGCCGGTTGCGGCGCATTCAACGCGATTGGGTTCGGAGGCAGCTTGCCGAAACGCCCCACCAGCGCGCCATTCCAATACAGCTCGTACGCGTCATCCACGACCGGAATCAGCAGCGCCAGCTCCTTCGGCCCTGCCTCACCCGGCTCCAGCACAATGCGCTTGCGATACCAGCCCAGGCCCTCCTGCGCCGGAAAACCCTGCGCGCCCCACGGCTGATCAGTCGTAATCTGCGTCCACCCCGAGTCGTCAAACCCCGGCGCGGCCCATGCCGCATCGTCGCCCAGGTGGAACTGCCACGGCCCGTCCAGCGCAACCGTACCCTCGCCAGGCCCGTGAATCACGAGCGGCGCAGGCGGCGCTCCGTAAGCAGCAGCACACGCCATCAACACGAACAGGAAAATTACGGCACGCAGCTCAGTGCGCACGATGCGGGGAAGCATGCGGCCAGCATACCCCCACCACTCTCCCCACGGAAGCTAAATTCGCCACAGGAGCGAACATCCGTCACTGGGCGCTGAACGATACCATGAAGTTGGAGGATTCGATGCCCACAGTTCTCGACGGCACGGCCATCGCCGCAGCCATCAAGCAGGAAGTCGCCGCACAGGTTCAGGCCCTCGCCCCAAAGGGCATTCGCCCCGGCCTCGCCGCCGTCCTCGTCGGCCACGTGGCCGCATCGGAGATCTACGTCCGCAGCAAAGTCGAGGCCTGCGAAGAGCTCGGCATCTA
>DATMUN010000166.1:0-3073 GCA_035563895.1 Occallatibacter sp.
CCAGGCCCGTACCGTAGCCCGCCGCCTCGCCCAGATCACCGCCAAAGCCGCCGAGTCCACCGGCGCCCTCGTCCTCAAAGCCTCCGACCTCTCCGCAGGCCACGACGTCTGCTCCGCCACCCCCTGGGCCACCCCCATCCACCCACCAGCAGACACCCCACCCACCCACTTCGCTCCCTACCATCCCAACACCCAAGCCATGCGCGCCATCGCCACCCAACTGGAAGCATTAGTCCCAGGCCCCTAGTCCCTAGCTCCCGGTCCCTGATCCCTGCCCCCCGTCGCCTAGGGTTTATCATTGATAGGGACATGGCCCTCCGGCTGCGTCCGATCTTTTGCCCGCGCAACCAACGGCTGCCGCGGGCATACGTGTGGGATGCGGCCAACGATGCAAGCCAGGACAGCGGTAGTACTCGGCGCTCAGTGGGGCGACGAGGGCAAGGGCAAAATTGTCGACGTACTCAGCCAGCGGTTCAGCGCCGTCGCGCGCTACGCCGGCGGCCATAACGCCGGTCACACCGTCATCCACGGCGACCAGAAGTTCGTCCTCCAGCTCATTCCCTGCGGCGTACTCCGCCCCGGCTGCAAAGGCGTCATCGGCAACGGCGTCGTGCTCGACCCCATTGCCTTCCTCAAGGAAGTCGCGAAGATCCGCAATCTCGGCGTCGAGATCGACGGCAACCTCTTCATCTCCAATCGCGCCCAGGTCATCCTGCCCTACCACCGCATGATCGAGCTCGCCTCTGAGAGCGCTCCCGGCCGCCAGAAGATCGGCACCACCAGCCGCGGCATCGGCCCCGCCTACGTCGACAAGATGGCCCGCAGCGGCCTGCGCGTCGTCGACCTGCTCCGCCCCGATCTGCTCAAGACGCACATAGAAGCCGCCTGCGCTGAGAAGAACGCCATCGCCCACGCCCTCTTCGGCACGGACCCTCTCGACCCCTCCAAGATGTACGACGAGTACGCAGCCGCGGCCGAGCAGATCCGCCCCTTCGTCGCCGACACGGGCCGCATGCTCCACCAGATCATCGCCTCCGGCGGGTCGGTTATGTTTGAAGGTGCCCAGGGCACCATGCTCGACATCGACCACGGCACCTACCCCTTCGTCACCTCCTCCAGCGCCACCGCCGGAGGCGTCGCCACCGGCACCGGCGTCGGGCCCACAGCCATCCACAACGTCATCAACGTGACCAAGGCCTACGTCACCCGCGTCGGCGAGGGCCCCTTCCCCACCGAGATTCACGACGACACCGGCGAGATCCTCCGCTCGCGCGGCAACGAGTACGGCGCTGTCACCGGCCGCCCCCGCCGCTGCGGCTGGCTTGACCTGCCCCTGCTCCGCTACTCCAACCAGATCAACGGTGCCGAGTGGCTCGTCGTCACCAAGCTCGACGTCCTCGACGAACTCACCGAGATTCCCATCTGCACCGCCTACAACATCGACGGCAAAATCACCGACGAGATTCCCGCTGACGTTGAAGGCTTCCGCCGCATCCAACCCATCTATACCAAGCTCAAGGGCTGGAACTGCACCACCGCCGGCATTGTCGACTACGATCAACTGCCCAAGGCAGCCAAAGAGTACCTCGAGTTCCAGGCACGCGAGAGCGGTGTCACCATCGGCATGGTCTCCACCGGCCCTGACCGCGACGAAACCATCTTCCTGCCCGAGTTCCAGGCAGCGCTCGACAAGCTACACTCCTAAGCCCTTCGTACCCGGCGCAAGCCGGCTGCCCGCAGCCGGCCCGCCCATCCGATCAGGAAGGACTCAGACGCCATGATCAGCTTCACCGTCCGGATGACATTCGCTCCCGAGGACCGCGCCGAGATCGACGAAATCCTCCGCCAGCTCACCGCCGCCTCCCGGCAAGAGCCCGGCTGCGTCGCCTACATCCCCCATCGCGTCCAGGGCACTCCAGACACCATCCTCATCTACGAGCAGTACGCCGACGCCGCGGCCGAAGCCGCGCACCGCCAGTCCGCGCACTTCAATAAGTACGCCGTCGGCGGCCTCTACCAGCGCATGCTCGAGCGCTCCCGCGAAGACCTCTCGCCACTCCTCTAAGAGCCCCGAATCAATCAAAGTCTCGAAGGGCCACAGCTTCAGCCATACCGTATGACGCAATGAATGCTGGGAATTTCAGCCCCGGAGGGATTGCCACTGCGAATACTCGCCTTCGCCCACGCCACTTCCTCCCCAGCTCGCGCTCCCGCACACAACCAATCCCCTCCGTTCGCGTCCAACCAGACAAAGGCCGGCGTTCCTGCTGTCCATCGCTCGCCGTGCCGTGTCTGGCTTGAATTAAACCCGAGCAAGCGTTGACCGCGAAAACGTATTCGGTCTACTATCCGTTACGCCCATGAGCTCGCGCCGCCGTTGTTCTCGTGTTCGCCGGTTTTCCATCCTGGTTTCCGTGCTGGGTCTTTTCGTGCTGTTCGCGCCGGGCCTTCGGGCCATGCCGCACTCTGCCCACCACGAACTCCGCCACGAGATCGAGCAGCTCGAAGAGCGCTGGAGCAAGGCCATGGTGCGCGCCGACATCCCGGCACTCGAAGTCCTTCTCGCCGGCGACTACATGGGCATCACCGCCAACGGCACTCTCCAGACCCGCGACGATCTCCTCGCCAGCGTGCGCTCCGGCGCCTTGCACTTCCAGGCCATCGAAGTCTCCGACCGCAAGATCCGTTTCTACGGCACCACCGCCCTCGTCACCTCACGCGCCGAGGTCACAGGCAGCGGTCCCTCCGGCGACCTCTCCGGCGCCTATCGCTACACCCACGTCTACGCCCGCACCGCCACCGGCACCTGGCAGATCGTCAGCTTTGAAGCCAGCCGCATCCACGACGACGACCACCGCTAGTCCCTAGTCCCTAAAATAGTGCTATGCCCGAGCTCCCCGAGGTAGAAACCGTCGCCCGTGGCGTGCATGATCGCGTCCGCGGCCAGCGCATCGCCGAAGTCTGGTTCGGCTCCAAGCCCCAGACCTTCAAAGCATCCCCCGCCCGCCAGGCCCGTATTCTCGAAGGCCGCACCATCCTGGCCATCCACCGCACCGGCAAACACATCGTCGTC
>DATMUN010000167.1:0-3949 GCA_035563895.1 Occallatibacter sp.
CAGCCGGGTGAGAGCTCTGAGGCCGCGTACAGGGCGTCGTTCGGGCAGGCCTTCCACGGCGATCCCACGGGCAAGATCAGCCAGGCGCACGAAGCATTGATGGCGGCGCACGCATTGATGCGCAAGGCCGATCTCTACGATGCGCAGAATGGGTATTTCTGGGTCGATCCGTTTTCGACAGAAGGCAAGCAGGTGGCGGCGAAGTTGTTGCCTGTCGCCGCAGAGCTGCGGCTTGATGCGGAGAAGGCGATGACGCTGCTGGCGGAAGCGCGCGCCGCGGCGAAACAGGATAGACGGAAGCTTGAGAAAGAAGAGGCGCTGGACGCGCTGGAGCTCGGCGCGCGACGGGTCGATTTTATCGGGCTGAAGTTCCAGGCCGCGGATGATTGCGAGAAGGCCTACGCCGAGGCACAGAAGCTGGCCGCAACCGGCGACAAGACGAAGTGGGACGAGGTGGCCACGCTGCTGGAGACTGTATCGTCGAACAACGGGCGCATGCAGGACATCCGCGACGGCTATGCGCTGATCGGGAATCTCTACAAGGACGCATGGCTGCGCGATAACCGGCCCTATTGGTTAGCCGTGAATGAGGCGCGGTTTGACAGCGCGGCGCAGCTTTGGAGTACACGCGGCAATCAGTGGGAGATGGTGTTGCGCGTGTGGTGGGACACGCACAAGTTTGTTCCGCCTGCGGACGCGAGCCTGCTGGCTACCAACTGAGTGAAATATCTTCGGCGGCTTGCCATAAGAAGGGAACGGGCCGCCGAGAGTTCACGCATACAGAAGATTGACGATGCGCGGTAGACAAGCGCGCAGACGGAGTGCTAGTTTCGGCAGCATTATGTTATCCAAGTTATCTTTTGCGGTCTTGTTGCTGGCGGTGTCGTGCGCTTTTGGGCAGTCGGCCCAAAAAACGCTGAAACCTGCAACGGAAAAGCACACGACAAGCGCACTTCCCAAGACGTCACCTGAACTGGCGAAGGTGATTCTAGGAAGTTACTACCATCCCGATAGCCTTGAATTGATCGAGTGCGACGTGTCAGTGGATTGGGGGGCGTTTTTTCAGGGGCTGAAAGTCGCGGTGCCTGAAGAAAAGATGCAGGCGCTGAAAGCACTGAAGATTCATTCGCGGGCGCTGCGTGGAAAGCCGGCAGAGGTCAAGTTTGATTGGAGCGAGGGAACTCCTGCTACCCAGGATCAAATCGAGAGCGGGTTCAAGCAGATGCTGGGCGGTTTTTATCAAATGTATTGGCCGATGATGGCAGGACCGCTGATTGGGCCGAATGATCGACTCGAAGAGATCACAAGTTTGCCGGATGGAGGCGTGAAGGCTTTTGCGAATAGTGCCGGGATGAAGATTCATATGCAGATGAATCGCAATGGGGCGCCAACGCACTATGAGTTTGAAGGCGGCATGATGAAAGGTGTGATTGATCTTTCGTATGCTCCCTCGCCAACACCGATGCCGGGCGATCTGCGCAGGATCGAAAGTATGAAGATCGACGAGCATATCGGAGAATCGTCTTTCAAGCTGGACGTGGATGTCGACTATCAGGACCAGAGCGGATTCAGTATCCCTCGCGATGTCACCTTTGCCATGCTCGGCGCATATACGTTCAAGTTTCAGTTTGCCGTGTGTACGGCATCCGCTGTAGGCATATCGCAGTAGTACGCAATCGCTCGCTGAAGATACAAATGCGAAGGCCCGCCGCGGAGATGCGGCGGGCCTTCGCATTTGCGTGGACTTAGTTCAGGGTTAGTTCAGCGTGAAGCGGCGTGTTCTCGCTTGAGTTGCCGACGTGGATCTGGAACTTGCCGGGATCGATCGTCCACTTGTGCGCGGCTTCGTCCCAGTAGCTGAAGGCGCGTGCATCGAGCGCGAAGGTGACGTGCTTGCTTTCACCCGCTGCCAGGTAGACCTTCTCAAAGCCTTTCAGTTCGCGCTCCGGGCGCTGCGCCTTTGCTGATGGATCGGAGACGTAAAGCTGTACAACCTCGGCTCCGGCGGTGCTGCCGGAGTTCTTTACCTCTACAGTCACTTCCATCTCTGATCCGGCCTTAGCGGCTGTGGGAGCATGCAGGTCCGAGAACGTGAATGTGGTGTAGCTGAGGCCAAAGCCGAACGGGAACAGCGGATGATGACCGGCCGTAGTCCAGTAGCGATAGCCGACCATCAGCTTGTCGTTGTACGTCACGTGCGGAATGGTGTCGTCGCGATCGGGGTGGCCCACCTCGACGACATGGAGTTTCGTGTCAGCGCCGGGAGTGGGGTAGTAGTCCTTGTACGACGGGTTGTCTTCCCACGCACGGTCGAAGCTGATAGGCAGTTTGCCCTCGGGGTTGTGTTTGCCGAAGAGAACCTGCGCGACCGCGGTGCCGCCTTCCTGGCCGAGATACCACGTGTGGAGCAGCGCAGGTATTTTGCCGATCCAGCGATGCGTGTCCACGGCGCCGCCCGCGGTGAGTGTCACGATGGTGTGCGGGTTGGCGTTCACCGCTGTTTCGATGAGCGCGTCCTGACCCCATGGCAGCGTGAAGGTGCGATCCAGGCCTTCGCTCTCAGTAGAAGCATCGAAGCCCACGGAGACGATAACTGCGTCAGCTGCTGCTGCGTACTTCTTCACATCCGCAGAGATGAGCGTGGACTCATCGGCGACTGCGAGGCCGAAGCGATTGCCGGAGAAGCCAGGGAGATAGTCGGCGACAATCTGCACGGTCTGGCCGGCTGACAGTTCGATGGTGGCGGACTCCGGGTGCTGGCCCTCCACCTGCTTCTGCGCGATGATCTGCTTGCCGTCGACCTTCACCGTGTAGTGATCGCTGCCAGAGGCTGCGGCGAGCACCAGATACTTGCCATCCTTTGCGGCCTTGTAGCTTGCGGTGTAGCGCAGGCTGCGCGGGGCCTTGTCCGGGGCGCCCCACCACTCGTTCTTGTAGTTCGAGATCATCTGCTCTTCCGAGGTGATGGGTGTACCGTTGCAGTCCTTGCTGGGATAGGTTGCTACTATGACAGCGCCGTTCCACTTCGTCTGCCAGAAGAGGTCGCCCATCTCGGGCAGTCCGCGTGTGTAGAGCACACGCACATCTGGGCCGAGCAGGTTCGCAATGCCGCCGACAATGCTGACGGGCTCGAAGGCCTGTGCCTGCGATGATCCGCCGCCGCCCGTGATTGCGGGCCATGCGTCGGGGCCGATTACGGCGATGGTCTTGATCTTTGCGGCATTGAGCGGAAGGATGTGCCCCTCGTTCTTGAGCAGCGTCAGGCTTTCGAGAGCGCCTTTCAAGGCGACAGGGCGATCGGCTGCCGAGTAGGTGGGTTGCGTCAGGTCCTGCTGTGGATGGTCAAGCCAGCCGTAGCGCAAGGCCACGCGCAGAATACGGAGAACCTTGTCATCGATCGTGGATTCCTTCACCGACCCGCTCTTGACCGCGGCAACGAGCACCTTGTCGTTCATGAAACGCGGCGATGGCATCTCGAGATCGAGACCGTTATTGGCCGCGCCAACACCGTCGTAGGTGGCTTCCCAGTCCGACATGAGAATGCCCTGGAAACCCCAGTCGCCCTTGAGCACCTTCAGATTCAGGAACTCATTCTGCGTGGCGTGCTGGCCATTGATCAGGTTGTAGGAGTCCATGACGGCATCGACGTGGCCCTTGGTCACCGCTGCCTCAAACGAGGGCAGGTAGATCTCGCGAAGGGAACGCTCGTCGACAGCCACATCCACGTTGTGCCGGTCGTACTCCTGGTTGTTGACGGCATAGTGCTTCACGGTGGCGCTTACGCCCAGCGATTGCACGCCCTCGATCCACGGCACCACGAGGCCGGAGTTGAGGAACGGGTCCTCAGACAGGTACTCGAAGTTGCGTCCGTTCACGGGCGAGCGGGCGATGTTAACGCCGGGGCCGAGCAGGAAGTTGACGCCGCGGGCGCGGGCGTCGCGGCCCAGCG
>DATMUN010000168.1:0-6675 GCA_035563895.1 Occallatibacter sp.
AAACCCCGGCATGCCGTAGCGATCCTCGCGCGGAAAATACGTACCCCCGAAATACGGCCGCCCGTCCGGCGTTAGAAATCCAGTGAGAGGCCAACCTCCACGGCCGCTGATTGCAGACACTGCAGCCTGGTACCGCGCGTCCACATCAGGCCGCTCATCGCGGTCCACCTTGATCGCAATGTAGCTCTCGTTGATGATCCGCGCGATCTCCGGATCTTCGTACGACTCGCGATCCATCACGTGGCACCAGTGGCACCACACCGCTCCAATGTCGAGAAGGATGGGCTTGTTATCACTCTGCGCGCGCGCAAAGGCCGCTTCGCCCCACGCATTCCATTGCACAGGCTGATGCCGCGCCGAGCGCAAATAGGATGACGCGGAGTGTTCCAGAGGATTCGCTACGGGGGAAGAATGCTCAGACATGGCCTGAGCATACAGCAAGGGCGCGGCGGCCTGTCGCGGCCCCGCGCCCTTACCTGCCCGTCAAATCTCTGCCCTGCGAGCCAACAGAGAGCGGCTGCTACATGCAAAGCCAACTTGGCCGACTCAGCTCCGCGAGCGGAAAGCGAACATCCGCTGCATGCAATGCCTACTTGGCCAGCTCAGCCTCGATTGCCGCAATCAGCTCGGGCGCATCCGGCGCTGTGTCCGGCGCGAACCGCTTTACCACCTCGCCCGAACGGCTCACCAGAAACTTCTCAAAGTTCCACAGAATCTCCGGCTCCGGGTTCGCCTCAATCCCATACCCCTTCAGCTTCTCGCGCCACGAGGGCTCGTTCACACTCACTGCCTTGGGCTGCGCCGCAATCAGCGCCTTATACAGCTCGTGCTTACCTTCGCCTACCACCGTGATCTTCGAGAACATGGGGAACTTCACGCCGTAGTTCATCGTGCAGAACGACTGAATCTCTGTCTCAGTGCCCGGTTCCTGGCTCTTGAAGTCGTTCGCCGGAAACCCCGCAACCACGAGTCCCTGCCCCTGAAAGCGCTCATACACTGCCTCCAGCGCCTCGTACTGCGGCGTCAGTCCGCACTTCGACGCCACGTTTACCACCAGCACCACCTTGCCCTCGAACTCGCCGAGTGAGCTATCCTCGCCCGTAATCTTCTTCACTGGAATCTCGTAAATCGACATGCCTCGTCCCTTCCTCCGAAATGCCTTCTGAGTTCTTGTCCGGCTTACGAAGCCAGCAACTGCTTCGCCACCTGCACATACAATTCGATGCACTCCGCAAGCTCACGCTTCGAGAGTTTCTCTCCCGGCGTATGCGCCACGTGGATCGACCCCGGCCCCAGCAGCACCGGCACGCCCCAGTTGCTCAGTTCCGGAATATCCGTCGCAAAACGCGCCACCATTGTCGGTAGTCCCTCAACAGACCGCAGCTTGACGAACGCCAGATCCAGTGTGAACTCGACTGTCCCCAGATCGCCGACCGCCTTCACAATCGCCTCGCGCACTGGCTGCGAGGGACCTACCAGCCGCGTCAACACCTGCGCCACAGCGCTGTCTGCAATCACATTCGGAGCATGTCCCCCGTGAATCTGCCCAATGTTCAGCGTGGTATCGCCCACCTCTGGATCGACCGGCAAATCCAGCGCCAGCAACCGGTTCATCACCACTGCCATCTTGTGGATCGCGCTGTCTCCCAGCTCCGGATAAGCTGAGTGCGCCATCTTTCCCGAGCAGCTAATCGAAGCGCGCAGAGCGCCCTTCGTCGCTAGTGCGATGCGGTTGTCTGTGGGCTCTCCGTTTACAAGGAAACGGCTCGCCTTGGGCGCCGCATTGGCAGCCTTCGCGCCGGCAGAGTCGCGCTCCTCGCCCGACACAAACAGCACGCCGATCTTGTAGCCCTCGGCCCGCAGCCGCTCTGCAGCCGCCACCTGCGTCGCAATGATTCCCTTTGCGTCACACACTCCGCGCCCGTAGATAAACTCCTCATCCTCGGTGAACGGGATAAACGGAGGAACGGTATCCATGTGCGTTGAAAACACCAGCTCCGGCGTCTCACCAGCCGTACCGGCGTACACATTCCAGCGCGGGCCATCGGTTCCAGAGTCCGACGGTTGCGGAACCGGCGTTTTTTCCACGACCCACCCCCGGCCTTCCAGAAAACTCGCCAGGAAGTCGCCGACCGCGCCTTCGTGGTACGTCGTTGAGTCGATATCGACCAGTTCTCGTGTAAACCGGATGGGATCAAGCGTCTGCAGTGCGGACATGATGCTGCCAGAATACTCTACCGGTGCCCCTGGAACCTGCCCGCTGGTTACCGATTCCCGGCTCAGAACAAACTGCTGCATCGCTTTACCCAGGCAGAAAACAAACCTCTGGCGCTTAGTCTCAGCGTAGAATAATGCTGGAATGATTTCCGCTTCCATTCCCGTTACGCCGGCGCCAACGGCTGGCAGTTCCGCTCTGCGCAGCATCTCTCTAGCCGGTCCGGCAGGCCGCCTGGAGGCTCTTCTCAACGAAGGCGCTCCTGATGCTCGCTACGCGGCGGTGATTTGCCATCCTCATCCCCTCGGCGGCGGTACCCTCCACAACAAGGTTGTGTACCACGCAATGAAGGCGCTCAACGCCCCCGGCTTCGGGCTCGGATGGCCGGTCCTGCGATTCAACTTTCGCGGTACCGGCTTGAGCGAAGGCACACACGATGGAACGGCTGAAAGTGGAGATGTTCTGGCGGCGATGCGCTGGCTTGAGGCTGAATACAGGCTGCCGCTCGTCGTCGTCGGCTTCAGCTTCGGCGCGGCTATGGCGCTGTCAGCCTGTTGCTGTTCCGGCCAGGCGCACAACGTGCAGGCACTCGCAGCGCTAGGACTCCCCACCCACGCTGAAGGCCGTGACTACCAATATCCATTCCTCTTGCAGTGTTCCCTTCCAAAACTCTTCCTGAGCGGCGACCGAGACCAATTCGCGCCGGCTCGTGAATTGGAACAGGTGGCCGCCACCACGGCCGAACCCAAAAAGTTGGTGCTCCTACCCGGCGCCGATCACTTTTTTACCGGCCAGCTCGACACAATGCAGAACGCACTCACCCGCTGGCTTCAGGAACGGTTGCCATGACTCCTGTGAGCGATACGGCGCTCGATTCAATCCACGCTCAGGCCACACAAATCTTTACCGGCGCACTCGAAGCCTGCAACATCGAATCCGCCTTCGACCGGCGCTTCCGCTTTGAAGGCGACGTTCTGCATCGCCTCCTGCCCGATGGCAGCGGACCCGAGACCATCGACCTCCACTCCTACAAGCGCATCTTCGTCATCGCGCTCGGCAAGGCCGCCGCGCCCATGCTCGACGTGCTTATGAGCCGCATGAAGCGCCGCATGGGCCTCCGCGGCGTCTGCTGCTCCAAGTACCTGCCCAAAAAGCGCGACTGGCGCTTCAGCTACTTCGAGGGCGGCCACCCGGTGCCCAATCAGGAATCGTTTGAGGCGGCCCGCGCCACCCTGGCCCTCCTCAAAAAGGCTAAAAAGGACACACTGGTCTTTTTCCTCATCTCCGGCGGCGGCTCCGCCATGTTCGACCTGCCGCTAGACTCCACCATCACCCTCGAAGACACCGTCCAGTTCCACTCAGCACTTCTCGCCTCCGGCGCACCCATCAACGAGATCAACACCCTGCGGAAGCATTTTTCCGCAGTGAAGGGCGGCCGTCTGGCCTTTGCTGCGGCCGAGGCTGCAAAGGTTTCCATTTTGCTGCCCGACGTGCCCCTGCGCACCCTGGATGCCCTTTCCTCGGGCCCCACTTCGCCCGACCACACCACCGTCGAAGACGTGCGCTCCGTCATCGCAAAGTACGGCCTGGCCGAAAAGATGCCCGCCTCCGTCAACGCCTTCTTCGAGCGCGAAGATCTGCCCGAGTCCCCCGGCAACAAGGCGCGCACCGGTTTGTTGAACCGGCTTCCCTGGTCCAGTAAAGACCACAGCCGCTCCTTCACGCGTGCTGAAGCCCTCAGTGGTGAGCATGAGGCCTTCCGCGATTCCGTCTTTGAGGTCCTGCTCTCCAGCCACGATCTGGTGGCGAGCGCACGTGCCCTGGCGCAGCAGGCTGGATTTTTCGTCACCGTCGACAACTCCTGCGACGACTGGGACTACGCCGACGCGACCAAATACCTGCTCCAGCGCTTTCACGAGATGCGTCGTGAACATCCGCGCTTCTGCTTGATTTCGGTCGGTGAAGTCACCGTGACCATGGACCGTGTCCCCGGCGCTGGCGGACGCAACCAGCAATTAGCACTCGCCTGTGCACTCGAACTCGCAAAACATCCCGACGATATGCTCACCGTACTCAGCGCGGGCTCCGACGGCATTGACGGCAACACCCGCACCGCAGGCGCCATCGCCGACCCCACGACCATCGAGCGCGCCCGCGCGTTTGGGTTTGATCCGGAAGAGTCTCTGCGCGCCTTCAACGCCTGCCCGCTCTTCACCGGCCTCGGCGATACCGTCGTCACCGGCCCCACCGGCCACAACCTCCGCGACCTCCGCCTGTTCATCTCCGATCGATCCTAGAATCGACTGGAATTTCGTAATTCTGCACGCACCCAGATTCCCGTCCACTGGGTGCGTGTTGTACCCTGTTTCTTATTTGTCACACAGCTCTCACATAGGACGGGCCCGTGGCTCGACGAAGCACCCGCAAACCGGCTGACAAAACGCCCGATATCCGCGCCGTGGCCGCTCTGGCCAAGGTCTCCATCGCCACCGTCTCGCGCACCATCAATGGCGCGCCCGTCGTAAGCGAGCGCCTCGCCAAGCGCGTCTGGCAGGCCATCGAGCAGCTCAACTATTTTCCGAACTCGCATGCACGCAGCCTCGTTTCAGGCCGCAGCCGCCTCTTCGGCATCATCGTTGAAAACATTACCAACCCGTTCTTCCCCGATCTCATCCAGAGTTTCGAGGAGATCGCCGTCGCGCACGGCTACGAGATCCTGGTCAGCTCATCGAACAGTGATCCGGCCATCCTCACCACGTGCATCCGCCGCATGATCGAGCGCAAAGTCGAAGGCGTAGCCATGCTCACCTTCGGTGAAGAAGAGCCCGTACTCGATCAGCTCGCCGTCCATGACATTCCGCTGGTACTCGCCGAGTTCAAGCTCAACCAGCCCAAAACCAGCACCATCTTGCTCGACTACGAGACGGGCATCCGAGCCGCTATTCGACATCTCGCCTCGCTCGGACACACCAAGGTCGCTTTCCTCGCCGGCCCGCACCAGATCCACTCCGCGATGACACGCGAAAATAACTTCCGCACCGTCATGGAAGAGGCCGGCCTCCCGATTCAGAAAAAATGGATCATCGAGTGCGATCACACCCTGAAGGGTGGCGTCACCGGCTTCTCGCGTTTGCAGGCGCTCAGTTCCAAGCCCACAGCGATCCTCTGTTCCAACGACATGACGGCCATCGGCGTACTCCGCGCGGCCTATCATCAGGGTCTGCAGGTGCCCCGCGATGTTTCCGTCATCGGTCTCGACGACATTGACTTCGCCGAATTCACTCTGCCGCCGCTGACGACCATCCGGCTTTCGCGCACCGATCTCGCCAAAGCAGCATTCGAGGCCCTTCGTCAGCAGGCTGAGAACGCCGACGGTTCCAGCATCCAGCGCGAGTTCCTCGTCTCCACCAGCCTCGTGCTGCGCGGGTCTACGGCGCCCCCTCCGCTCGGAATCTGACGCCGTACCTGCTCAGCTATACGGCCGAATCTCGCTCGAAGTGCCACCCGCAGCCGGAATGTAGCCCTTCAGCGTGTAGTCCATCACCATGCGGTCGGCGTTGAAGCGCCAACCCAGCGTGCTGATCGTCCGCTTCATGCGCTTGATCCAGCCGCGCGGCAGCCCGTCATCGTCCCGCTGGTAGTAGAGCGGAATCAGTTCCTCACGCAGCACGCGATACAGGTCCTCACCATCGCGCGTGTCGTGCACGTCCATGTTGGAGTGTGTGCGCCCCGTGCCAATCGCGAATCCGTTCGAGCCGTCGTAAGCCTCAGCCCACCATCCGTCCAGCACCGACAGATTCAACCCGCCGTTCAAAACGACCTTCTGGCCGCTTGTGCCCGAGGCCTCCAGCGGGCGCCGCGGATTGTTCAGCCACACGTCCACGCCCTGCACCAGGTAGCGCCCCACGTTGATGTCGTAGTCCTCGATAAACACGAACTTCTCTGAGAACTCCGGACTGCGCATCATCTCCGCAATCTGCTGCAACACGCGCTTGCCCGGCTCATCGTGAGGGTGCGCCTTACCGGCAAAGACAAACTGCACAGGCCGCTTCGGATCGTTGACCATCGCTGCCAGCCGTTCGATGTCTTTGAGGATCAAATTGGCGCGCTTGTATGTCGCAAACCGCCGCGCAAAGCCAATCGTCAACGCATCTGGCGTAAACACCTTGGCCAGCTTTTGCAGCACCTCCTGCGGCTCGTTGCGACGCGCAGCCTGCTCCTGCGCTCGCCTGCGCATGAACTCCAGCAGTCGCAGCTTCAATGAGAAGTGCGTCTCCCACAGCTCGCCGTCGTCCACCGTCTCAATGCCTTCCCACGTGCGCGCTGATCCGCTGCGGCTCTGCCATCCCACCCCCAGGTGGCGATCGTAAAGGCGGCACATCTGCGGCGCCAACCAAGACGGCACATGCACGCCGTTGGTGATGTGTCCGATAGGCACCGCATCCACCGGCTTGTTTGGG
>DATMUN010000169.1:0-4639 GCA_035563895.1 Occallatibacter sp.
CTACGCGCAGGGTGCCGTCGGCCAGGCGCTCGCCGGTAAGCAGCTTGCCCTGGTCGTCGGTGATCTTGGTGACGCGCAGCGCGGGATGAAAGCCGAAGCTGGCCTGGTCCGCCGTGGCCGGAGCGGTGAAGGTGACCTGCGCTGTGGCCGCCAGCTTGTGCGTCGTGGTGTCGATCTCGGCGTCGATCACGTAGCCGGTGATGTCGAGCGTGGGGCGCTGGGCGGCAAGGGGAGCGGCCAGCAGGGGAAGCAGCATCAGAAGGCGTCGCGTCAGCTTGATCATGGGCAGGTTCGGCTTTCTAGCAGGCATCGCAATCCGTGGTTCCAAAATCGTTCATGGTCTCGCCGTGCCGGTGCGGAATCAGAATGGCACGGAATCGGCGACGGGGGAAGTGAGGCCGAGGGTCTCGAGCGTTATGTCGGCCACGCGGCCGATAGCCCCGCTGGTTGTGCCGGGCCGGGCCGTGTGGCTTTGGAGCCGGGCGCGCATGCGGCCAAGCTCCTCCATCATGGACTGCCGGGGAGGGCCGTCGGGTAGCAACGGCTCTAGATGTTGGACGATGTTTTCCGCCGTGAAGTCGCCTTGAATCAGCTCGGGAACGATGCGGCGGCCGGCGATCAGGTTCACCATGGCTACGTCCTTAACGGTAACCACGCGCTTGGCAATGGCGTAGGTGAGCGGCGAGACGCGGTAGACGACCACAAACGGATTGCCGATCAGCGCGGCCTCGACGGTGGCCGTGCCGCTGGCGACGACCGAGGCGCGGGCATGAAATAAGACCGGCCGTGCGTCGTTGATGAGATGGACAGCGAGCCCGGGAGCGTGCTCTGCGATGAGTTGGGCCACGCGGGCGCGGTGGGCCGCGGTAAGCGTGGGCGCGAGGGGGAGAACGAATTCGACAGGCCCGGCCTTCTGTGCGAGCAGCCCTGCGGCGCGCAACATCTCCGGCAGGTTGGCACGAATCTCCTTGGCGCGGCTGCCAGGCAGCAGGCCGATCCACGGCTTGGCCGGGTCGAGGTCATGCGCGCGGGCAAACTCCACGCGAGAGATCGTCGGCAGCGGCAGCTCCGCCAGCGGATGGCCGACGAACTCGGCCTTTACACCATGCTCGCTGTAGAACTGCTCTTCGAACGGGAAGATGACGAGCATCTTGTCCACGTACTTCTGCACCAGTTTGAGCCGGTGTTTCTTCCACGCCCACAGTTGCGGGCTCACGAAGAACAGGACCGGGATGCCGAGCGCGTGGAACTCCTCGGCCAGCTTGAAGTGGAAGTCCGGAAAGTCGATAAGGATGGCGACCGAAGGGCGGCGCGCGCGGATAGCCTCGCGCAGGCGGCGGAACTCGCGGTAGATGCGCGGCAGGTGGCGGACGACCTCGGTGATGCCCATGACGGCTACGTCTTCCGAGCGCACCACGCAGTCGAGCCCGCCCTGGGCCATGCGCTCGCCGCCCATGCCGAAGAACTCGGCGCGCTGCCCGAGCGCAGAGAGGCGTTCTTGCAGAGCCGCGAGGAGAAGCGCGCCGTAGTGCTCTCCACTGGCCTCGCCCGCAGAGAGAAAGATAGTCGGATCAGACATCTCCTCCATGATACGAGGCGCTGCATTGCATGCGGCGGATGCTCGCTGTTCGCTCGCGAAACAGGAGTGCGTTCGGCGCGCATGCGCCAGGCCTGAAGGCCGACGTTCAAGGCGTTTGTTCGCTTGAATACGTGCCCTAAATCACATTAAGAGTGAGACTTAGGTTGGAGGCGAAAGCGCATCCATCTGCCGATGTGTCCTTACATCATTCGTCGTAGCCTTCACTGTGGTTTTGCGGCGGGCGCTTCGCGGTTCTGTGCTCGCCGGCCTTCAAAAACAGAAATCACCAAACGTCGCACGGGAGCGCGAAAGGCAGATCAATGCGGAAGTTTGTATTCGCTTTTTTTCTTGTATTTCTTCTTCTTGGCCAGTTCGCAAAAAGCATTCGGGGACAGTCGGCAGCATCCATTCTTGACGGTGTAGTTGCAGACGCATCAGGCGGAGTGCTGCCGGAGTGCACGGTAACGCTGACGAACCAGGGGACCGGCACAAAACTCACAACGCAAACCAACGCCGACGGCGTGTACGCATTTCCGTCAGTACAGCCGGGCAGCTACGAACTCGAGATTGCGCACGAAGGCTTCAAGACCTACAGCGTGCACGGTCTCTCGGTAACCGTGAGCGAACACGCCACGCGCAATGCCGTGCTTGTGCTCGGCGCAGCCTCAACCACCGTGCAGGTGGAAGCAGGCGGCGCGGCAAGCCTGGAGCAGCCCACCTCCAATGAACTTGGCACACTGGTCGAGAGCGAGAACGTGCGCAAGCTGCCGCTCAACGGCCGCGACTTTCTGCAACTCGGCCTGCTCTCCGGCGCGGTGCAAACCGCCGGGACTACGGTCTCGGACTTTGCCTCGCTGCAAGTGGGCCATCCAGACCGCACCATCGTGATCGACGGCAACGAACAGGACATGGCCGGCTACTACATCAACGGCATGTCCACCGCGGGCAGCCGCCTGGGCCAGGCCTCGCTCAACCTTTCTGTCGCAGCCATCGACCAGTTCAAGATCCACGAGGGCTTCTTCCTGCCGGCCGAGGCGCCTACCTCCGCCGGCGCGGTCACAGTGGTCACGCGCGGCGGCACCAACCAGTTCCACGGCGAGCTGTTCGAGTTCGTGCGCAACAACGACTTCGACGCGCGCAACTACTTTGACCTGTCAACGGCAAAGCCCGCGCCCTTTCATCGCAACCAGTTCGGCGGCGCAGCCGGTGCGCCCATCCTGCACAACCGGCTGTTCGCCTTCGGCCACTATGAAGGCCGTCGCCAGGTGCTGAAAGGCACGGTGAAGGCGACCGTACCCTCGTCTGCAATGTTCGGCGGCGACTTCGGCGAGCTGCTTGCCCTGGCGACGCCCGTCCAACTCTACGACCCAGCCACCTACGACGCCACCACTAACACGCGTCAGCCCTTCGATGGCAATGTCATTCCGTCCGCACGCATCAACTCCATGGCCAAGGCGCTGCTGGCGTATTACGTCTCCGCTCCCACGTACTCCGGCGAAAACCTCGTCGGCAATCCCACCACCACCGACAACTACGACCAGTGGGGCACGCGCGAGGACTGGAACATCAGTTCGCGTCACTCGCTGTTTGGTGAGTACGTGCACGAGAACTCGCCCACGCGCGATGCAGCGCTGTTTCCGCTTGCGGGCTACGGCTATCCGCTCACCACAGACCTGATGATGGTGCAGGCCACCAGCATGCTCACGCCGCATCTGGTCAACGTCTTCCGCATCGGCTGGCTCCGGCCGGAGGTCTTCTCCGCAGGAGACACCAAGGCCGGCGTGCAGACGCAGCTGGGCTTCACCGGCACCGCGGATATCAACGGTGTCCCGGGCATCTTCCTGAGCGGTTTCAACACCGCGGGCAGCTCGACGACGCCATCGTTCGGGCGCAACCAGGGACTCATCGGCAACATTGACAACCAGTACCAGCTCCACGACGGTGTGAGCTGGCTGTGGGGTCGCCACGAGCTGGCCTTCGGAGCCGATCTCAACTACGTCCGCAGCGCGCAGGAGAGCTCGAACTTCTACTCGCGCGGTGGCGTGTGGTTCAATCCCACGTACACAGCGCAGCTCGCCAAAAACAGCGCAGGCACGCTGGTGCCCGTCACCGGCTCCGGCAGCTCTTTCGCAGACTTCCTGCTCGGCATGCCGCTCAACGGCAGCGTCACCTCCATGCCGCGCACGCACGTACGCTGGACAGCGCTCGCTCCGTATGCGCAGGACACATGGCGCGTGACACCGACGCTGACGCTGAACCTCGGCCTCGGCTGGAACCTCAGCACGCCGCCAAACGCCGTCGGCAGCAACGCGAAATATCCGCACGTGGTGGACCTCAAGACCGGCGTGGTGAAGTTCGCAGCGCTCGGCCAGATTAGCCCGCAGGTCTACAGCGTGGAGCTGAACAACTTCGCTCCGCGTGTGGGCCTGGCGTGGCAGCCGCACTGGTGGCAGGGCACTGTGGTGCGCGCCGGTGCGGGTGTCTACTACCCGGCAGAGAATGCGCTCTACGAGCTCTTCGCCATCACAGCGCCGGGCGTGGCCATCGTGCAGTCCATCGCCAACGCGACATCGTCGCCCCAGCCCACCTACGTGCTCGGCGAGAATGTCTTTCCGCCCATGACGCAGACCACCATCACGCAGACCTTCGCCGACAGCATCTCCGGCACCGTCTTCAACCTTGATCCCAATCTGCGCACGCCCTACATCGGTCAGTGGAGCCTGGCCCTGCAGCACACAGTGGCGCGCAACACCATCGCCGAGATGGACTACATCGGCACGCAGTCGCGCAAGCTGCCTATCCGGTGGAACGCCGACGACTGCTCTACCGCGGATTCGTACGTCTGCGACGCTTCGGTGAAGCCCTTCAAGCAGTTCAACTACATCTACGCCATGGCCGACGAGGCCACGGCCAGCTACAACGCGCTGGTCGCCAAGCTGCAGCGGCAGTTCACCGGCGGCCTCAGCTTCGTGGTCAACTACACGTACTCCAAGGCGCTGACCAACACCGAGCAGGGCGGCGCGCCCGTCGGCATCAACCAGCGCGGCACCTGCCTCAGCT